>JAGVUH010000365.1 GCA_019136395.1 Gammaproteobacteria bacterium | reverse complement strand
CCGCCAGGACCTGGACCTGGCCGCCACCGAGATGGCGGCGGCCCGCGCCCGCCTCACCCGCGCGCGGGAGCGCCTGGCGGTGGTGGATGCCCCGGCCCGGGAGGACGAGCGCGCTAAGGCCGAGGCCGAGGTGGCCCTGGCCGAGGCCCGGCTGGCGGAGGCCCAGGCGGTCCATGACAAATCCTTCGTGCGCAGCCCCATAGACGGCGAGGTCCTGCAGCGCATCCGCCGCGCCGGGGAGCAGGTGACGGAGCTGGGGGATACCCCCATCCTGGCGGTGGGCGACATGTCCCGCCTGCGGGTGCGCGCCGAGGTGGACGAGGCCGACATCGGCCTGCTGCGCCTGGGCCAGGCGGCCTATGTCCAGGCCGCCGCCTATGGTGAGCGCCGTTTTCCCGGCACGGTGGGCCGCATCGGCAATCTCATGGGTCGCAAGCAGGTCTTTTCCGATGACCCCAGCGAACGTCAGGATACCCGGGTGCTGGAGGTGTTGATTGACCTGGAGCCCGACACCCGTCTCCCCGCCGGGCTGCGGGTGGATGCCTTCATCGAGCTGGGCGACCCGGGCGAGGATGGATGAGGCGCGGGCACTCCCCCAGGGGTGAAACCCTCCTCGTACCTGAGGGGGAGACCGCTCACGATTCCGGGGCAAAGGCCCTCGCGTCGCCTGCCCTGCCCGATCCGCCTGATCCGCCTATTCCGCCTGTCCCTCCTGGCTCTTCCGATTCGTCCAAATCGTATGGATCGTATGGTTCGCCAGTACCGCCTGCTCCCCATCCCCCTCATTCGCCCCGCCCTGGTCCCCTCTGGGGCAGCCGCATGGCCTGGCTGCTGGCCTGGCGCAACCTGGCCCATGACCGTTCCCGCTTCGCCGTCACACTGGTGGGGATCATTTTCGCTGTGGTGCTGATCGCCATGCAGCTCGGGCTTTTTCTCGGCTTCACCGACTCGGCCACCGTCATCATCCGCCACACCCAGGCGGATTTCTGGGTCGTCACCCGCGGCACCCAGAACTTCGAGATCGCCCTGCCCATGAGCGAGCGTGAACTGCACGTTGTCCGCTCCATCCCCGACGTGGCCCAGGCGGAGCGGTTCCTGGTGCAGTTCGTCCCCTGGAAGAAACCCACCGGCGGCGACGAGAGCATCATCCTCATCGGCTTCGACCTCAACTCCGGCCTGGCAGGCCCCTGGAACCTGCGGGAAGGCCATCTGGAGGACCTGCGCCTGCCGGACGCGGTCATCATCGACCAGGTCTATCTGGACAAGCTCGGCATCGACCGCGTCGGTACGGAGACCGAGATCCGCGGCCTGCGGGCGCGGGTGGTCGGCATCACCCAGGGGATCCGCTCCTTCACCACCTCACCCTGGGTCTTCACCTCCTTCCGCAACGCCCAGCGCCTGGCGGGCTTACAGCCGGAGGAGGCCAACTATGTCATCGGCACCTTCGCGCCGGGGGCCGATCCCCAGCGGGTGCGCGACTCCCTGGCCCAGGCCCTGCCGCGTAGCGATGTCTACCTGAGCGCCGACTTCGCCGCCCGCACCCGCGATTATTGGATGTTCACCACCGGGGCCGGGGCGGCGGTGCTGGTCTCGGCCCTACTGGGGCTGCTGGTGGGCGCGGTCATCGTCGCCCAGGTGCTCTATGCCACCACCGTCGATCACCTCACCGAGTTCGGCACCCTGAGCGCCATGGGCGCCCCGCGCCAGTTCATCTACCGGGTCATCCTGGGGCAGGCGGCCATCAGCGCCACCCTGGGGCATCTGCCGGGCATCGGCATCGCCCTGACCCTGGCCTATCTCAGCCAATACTCCGCCGCCGTGGTGATCATCCCCTGGGAACTAGCCTTGGGCCTCTATGGGGTGACCCTGGGCATGTGCCTGCTGGCCTCAGTGATCTCCATCCGCAAGGCCATGGGCATCGATCCGGCCATGGTGTTTCAGAAGTGAGGTCTTGCGCCAGGCAAGGGCGGCATCCCGCGTCCTATGGAGCCCTTCAACTTCCGGGGCGCGGCTGATCCACTCATGATAATCAGCGTTCCGCAGGGTCAAGCAGCTCGTGGAGGCATCGCCCCCGCGCTGGAGGCCACCGGCGTCTCCCTGATCTATGGCAGCGGCCCCACGGCCGTCCACGCCGTCAACCAGGTCGACCTCACCGTCCACCCCAGCGAAATGCTGGCCTTGATGGGACCCTCGGGGAGCGGCAAGACCACCCTGCTGCTGGTCCTGGGTTGTCTGCTCCAGGCCAGCGCCGGCCGGGTCCGGGTCGAGGGTCGGGAGATCGCCCACTTACCCCCGGCCGCC
>JAGVUH010000108.1 GCA_019136395.1 Gammaproteobacteria bacterium | reverse complement strand
GTAGGCGACATAGCCGGTGAGCACCACCAGGAAGGTCACCGCCCAGGTCAGATAGTCCTCGAAGTCGCTGAGGTGCTTCTTCACCGGGTGGGTCAGACGATGCACCAGGGCGGCGACCAGACCCGCCAGGGTCAGGGCGGAGATGGCATCGATCACCGGGTTGGGCAGGCCGGGCCAGGCGAGGCCAAACACGCTTTTGATAAGCTCGATGTGCGGAATGAAAAGAAACAGGACGATGATGAAGCCCACATGCCAGACCCAGCCGACCAGGACGTCGAAACCGGAGCGCTTGAAGGTCCCCGGATCGGCGAAGGAGCGGGTGAAGACGGTGCGCAGCCCCGGACCCCACTCACTGGCGCGGGCCTCGGCGTAGTTGGGCGCCCGGCCCAGCCAGAAGATCTCGACCAGACGCGCCAGCATCCCCAGGGCGAAGATGGCCAGGGCCCAGTTAAACAGGGTGCCCTTGGTGAACAGCAGAAATTCCATCGAGTCGCTCATAGCTTCTGCTCCAGTTGCTCCACGGTGACCGGCTCACGCTCGGCCACCGCCTTGGTTTTCCCGTGCTTGGCCAGGGCGGCCGCGGCGCCACCGATGACCACGCCGGCCGCCGCCGCCATGCCCAGGGTCTGGGTGGAATTGACGGTGGGCACCGACAGGGCCTGGTAGAAGCTGCCCGCGTCCCAGAAATCGGGCTCGGAGCAGCCCAGGCAGGGGTGCCCGGACTCCACCGGCCAACTGGTGCCGGCGTTCCAGCGCATGGTCGCGCAGGCGTTGTAGGTGCTGGGGCCCTTGCAGCCCAGGCGATAGAGGCACCAGCCCGCCTTGGCGCCCTCGTCGTCGAAGGTCTCGGCGAACAGGCCCTTGTCATAGAAGGGCCGGCGATAGCAGCGGTCGTGGATCGACTGACCGAAGAAGGCCAGGGGCCGGCCATAGGCATCCAGCTCCGGCAGCTTGCCAAAGGTCAGGAACTGGGCGAGGACGCCGGAGATGACCGTGGGGATGGGCGGGCAGCCGGAGACGTTGATCACCGGTTTGTTGGTGATGATGTCCTGGACCGCCACGGCGCCGGTGGGGTTGGGATGGGCGCGGGGCAGGCCGCCAAAGGCGGCGCAGGTGCCCACGGCGATCACCGCCGCCGCCCCCTCCACCGTCTCCAGCAGGATATCCAGGTTGCTGTGGCCGGCGACCGTGGAATAGCCCATGTTGGAGCCGGGCCCCGGCAGGGAACCATCGACGATCACCAGGTAGGAGCCATGGTTCTCGCGCATGGCCTGGAGGCGGGCCTCCTCGGCCAGTTCGCCGGAGGCGACCTGCAGGGTGTGCTGGTAATCCAGGGACACGACATCGAGAATCAGGTTCTCGACCGTCGGGGAATGGCTGCGGGTCAGGGACTCGATGCAGCCGGTGCACTCCTGGAAGGAGAGCCAGATGACGGAGGGCCGCCGGGCCTTCTCCAGGGCGGCCGCGATGGCCGTGGCCATGGTCGGCGGCAGCGCCATCATCGAGGCGGTGGCGGCGCAGAACTTCAGAAAGCCACGGCGCGACACGCCGTGCTCGCGCAAGCTCTCGCCTAGGGTCTTAGAGGTGGCCATTATCCCTCCCGTCGGTTTAGGACCACTGCGTGACCGGCTGGGCCGGCCTCCCCGCGAGGCGGGGATACTGCTTTCAACTACTTTAGTTTAGTCGGTGACCCGAGGGCTGCCGACTGCCTGACGACCGCGGCCAGGGGCCACGGCGTTTCGCCATCCCGGCACTGGCATGGCCGGGGGGCACGAACATTCACACGGCCTCGCCGGCCGCGGCGAGACCCTTCAGGATCTGGTGCAGGCGCGCCGGCGCCTCCGCCAGGTCCTCGGGTTGGGTCAGGAGGAGACCGGGAACGCGAGCGATCTCGAGGTGCAGGGCGATGCGCTCCCCCTCGGCATTGAGGAAATCGAGCAACCAGACGGCGGGGATGGCGGTCTCCCGGATCAGGGTCTCGCCCAGGGCGTGGATTTTGGCCTCCACCTCGCCCCGCCCGAGGCGCTCCAGGAGCCGGGCTTCGTCGCCCGGACCGAAGGGGATGGCGCGCAGGTCGATGACGGTGGGTTCGCCGCTGGCGGCGAGGCGTTCCAGACCATGACGGATCTCATGGAGGATCGGCAGGGCATTGCCCCATTCCTGAGCCGGCCGCGGCGCTTCCACGGCGATGGGGATACTGTCGAGAGCGGACATGATGCGTATTAGCGCATGAACAAATAATTAATTTCGAATTATACGAGACCCCCGGGAATCTTTGATTGACATGGCTCAGCTAAACGGCG
>JAGVUH010000015.1 GCA_019136395.1 Gammaproteobacteria bacterium | reverse complement strand
GGTATGTTCGATTATGTCCGTAGTCTGCGCTGTAGTTAAGGCGGAGGTAGCTGAACGCAAGGCTGGAAGGTATTCGGTGAGTCCCGCCCAGTCTAGGACGGACGGCTCGGTGACATGCCAGCCAAGTCGCTCGGTGGGCAGATAGTTTTTGAGCTCGTTGCAGGCGTAGCATGCCGTTAGTAAATTATCGTCACGTTCGGATGCAGGGTCACCGGAAGCAAGCGGTATCAAATGCTCCAAGCTCGCGGAGTGTGTGTAGTAAATGATGTGTGTATCGGCGCGACGCCAGTGACGGTGATATGGGATGACGCTCGGAAAGGCGAGTGAGAGCTGACGAAGAACCTCGACTGAAACTGTCGCGCGCTGACAATGCGAATACCGGCAGACGTAGTGGTCGCGGAGGTAGATAGCTCGAACGTGCGACGGTGATGGCGCTCTTCGGCTGGTTGGTCGGACTGGCCGTTTGAATCCCGCCGCTAAAGCTCCATCGCCCCAAACCCTCACGAATGCTGCTTCGCGCTGCTGCTCGAGAGCATGAACGTCAATCACGCTAAGTTGTTGCGCGGCTTCGACAGAACGCCCCTCGCATAATGCTACGACTGCATTCCGAACGCATTCAACAAATGAGTCCATCAATATTGTTCACGAGAAATGTGCTGAGTCGCCTAACAGTGAATTAGACAGATTTCGTAATCATGCTGCCAGACAGAATCTATGTCGGCAGGACTAGACAAAATCTGTATATCTCTGACACCAATAGGTCATAGAAACCTCCGGGGGTCTCTCCCGCTCCACCCCACGATGCAGCCCATTTAGCCCGAACGTAGCACATGACCGGAAGCACCGTCAACGCGTGATGAGACGCGTGAGGAGATGACGCGTGAGGAGAAGATGCGCTCCTTTTGGGATCGGTAAATGAATAAGCTGCACAAATCAGGCACCAAGCCTCACTTCGATCGGTGGCCGGAGCGGCACGCCGAGCACTCCATCGCCCCCCACGCGGATCGTCGCCTGACCGAATAACCCCCTGTTGACGTGGATGCCTATCTGGCGGAACTGGGTCGGAAGCCCGTTCTCAAGGCCTGGCAGTTCCGCCAGGCCGTCGATGCTATGCAGTAACTGTTCGAACTCGCGTCAACAGAACCTAGCCCAAGCCGCAGGCTACTGACTGGGCCAGTGCGCGCCCCGTGCGGGCACCCTACTGATCCGTGCTGATCCGGGCACTCGGCTCGCACCGCGATCCATGGTGGCATCCTACTTCGGGCCAGCCCCCCGGACCAGCCCATCGCAAGACCAAGCGCTCTCCCAACCCCTTTCCTCCCCCCGGCCCTTCCCCCCACAATAGGCGCCCCAGGCAGCAGCAGATTTCATCCTCACCATTGGACCTCAGCCGGGTCCACCCCCACTTACCTGACTTGCCACCCGAATTGCCATCCGACTTGTCTTCAGCGTCCGGCCTGGGTACGGCAGCCCGGGCGACTCCAGCGATCCATCAAGATCAACCAGAACCACCCCCCACCGCACCCTTCCTGAACCTGTTGCCCGATCCTCCCCACCCGGAATGAAAATCTACAACCTCTTCCCCCTGTTGGCGGGGCCCTTCCCGCACTGGACGCCCCATCTGGAGCGCGCCGCGGCCATGGGTTTTGACTGGGTCTTCGTCAACCCCATCCAGCCGCCGGGCCAATCGGGGAGCCTCTATTCCATCCGTGATTATTTCGGCGTCAACCCCGCCCTCCTGACGCCGGGCTCGCGTAAAGGCCCGGAGACCCAGGTCAGGGAGATGGTCAAGGTGGCCGAGAAACTGGGGCTGCGGCTAATGATCGACCTGGTCATCAATCACTGCGCCGTGGATTCCCCCCTGACCCAGCAGCACCCAGACTGGTTCCGGCGTGAGGGTGGACGCATCGCCCATCCCTTCTGCGTGGAAGAAGACGGCACCCGGGTGGTGTGGGAGGACCTGGCCCAGCTCGACCACCGCCATTCACCGGACGCCCAGGGCCTGCCGGAATATGCTGCTAAGGTGGTCGAACACCTGATCGGCCTGGGGTTCACCGGCTTCCGCTGCGACGCCGCCTATCAGATCCCCACCGACTTCTGGCGGCGCCTGATCCAGGACGTCAGGCAGCGGCATCCCGATACCCTGTTCGTCGCCGAGACCCTGGGCTGTTCCCCGGATCAGACCCGGCAGACGGCCGCCGCCGGCTTCGATGCCATCTTCAACAGCGCCAAGTGGTGGGACTTCTCCAGCCCCTGGCTGCTGGAGCAGTACGAACTGACGCGCCAGATCGCCCCCTCCATCGGCTTCCCCGAGAGCCATGACACCGAGCGTCTTTACGCTAAGTCCGGCCACAACGTCAACGCCCTCAAGCAGCGCTATCTCTTCACCGCCCTCTTTTCAACCGGGGTCATGCTGCCCATGGGCTACGAGTATGGCTTCCAGCGCCGCCTGCACGTGGTCAAGACCCGCCCCGAGGACTGGGAGGTACCCGCGGTGGACCTGACCGGCTTCATCGCCACCGTCAACCGCATCAAGGCTAGCCATCCGGTCTTTGGCGAGGATGGCCTACTTCAGCGCCTGGAGTCCCCCAACCCGGCCATCCTGCTGCTGTGGCAGGCCTCCACCCAAGGCCAGGGCCAGGCCCTCCTGGTGCTGAACAAGGACCCCTGGCAACGGCAGCACTTCCATTGCGACGACCTCTATCGCCTGGTGCAGGCCCCGCCGCCCCTCCTCGACGTGTCCCCGGAGTGGGCCATGGACCACCTGCCCACCCCCTTCGATTTCGTTCTGGACCCCGGCATGGCGCGGGTCCTCGTCACCCGCCCCAGCCCCACCGCGGAGAAACCCTAGCGATGCCCTCCCCTTTCCTGCCCCGCTTCGTCGACCTCCCGGCGGAACTCCCGATCTTCCCCCTCCCGGGGGCCGTCGCCATGCCGGGCATTCAACTCCCCCTCAACATCTTTGAGCCGCGCTATCTGAACATGGTCCAGGATGCCCTGGGCACCGATCACCTGATCGGCATGATCCAACCCTTGACCGGGCAGGAGGAAGTAGAGGTCCCGGTCCTGCACAAGGTCGGCTGCGCCGGCCGCATCACCTCCTATAGCGAGACCAATGACGGACGCATCGTCATCGTCCTCACCGGAGTCTGTCGTTTCGAGATGCTAGGGGAACTGGAAGAGCGCCATGGCTATCGCCGGGTCCGCGCCAGTTGGGATCGCTTCGCCCAGGACTTCATGACCGAGCAGGAGGGCATCGTCAACCGCGAGCGCTTTCTGACCTCCCTGCGCCAATATGTGCGACCCCGCGGGGTCGAGATCCCCTGGGACGACCTTAAGGCCATGGCGGACCTGGAGCTGGTGAACCTCCTCACCGCCCACCTGCCCCTAGCCCCCGAGGACAAACAGGCCCTGATCGAGACCAATACCCTGCGGGACCGCGCCGAACTGATGCGCGGCCTGATGGACATGGCCTCGGCCTCTAGCGTCGAAGGGGTGGAGCAGCGTCACTGAGCACGTCGGGACCAAAGACGATCTGGCCCACCCGGCCATCGTCCAGATAGAGCCCGCCGATGCCATCCCGCCCGTCGCGATCCCGCACCACCTGGGCCCAGCCACGGCCGCCATCGCTGCACGCGACCTTGAACACCGCCTGGGCATCGCCGGCGAAGGCGTCATAGCCCCCCCGGCAGGACAGGTTGGTCGAGCTGACCCGAAAACCGGCGGCGAAGGGCTGCGACCAGTAACGGCCCTGGAGGGTGTCACCCGCCAGCACCACGGCGAAGGGGCCGGCGGTGGCGGTGCCTGGTGGATCGTCCTCCCCCTTGGCCTGGCGGTACCGGGCCCAGACGCGATTGACGCAGGTGGCGTAGGTGGCGGGCTCCACGCCACGGCACAGAAGGGCGCCATAATCCTCTGCCGTCACCGGCGAATAGACGGCACCCCAACGTTCCGGTTCCTCTGTTGTCCCGAAGCCGGCGAAGATGCCGCAGAGGCCCACGGGCTGATTGGCGGTCCCGGCGAAGCGATTGAATTCCGTGGCCGGCATCCGGCTACAACAGCCGCCGAGGCCCAGGCCAAGGGCGATGGCCAGCGCCGGGAGCGGGGCCAGGCTGGTCCGGATACCCGTCCGGGTCCGGGTCGGGTGCCAGGTCCAGTTCCGAGTTGGGTGCCAGGTAGCTCCGCCCACATGCGCATCAGGTTGGCATAGGACCGGTCCACGTAGCCGGTGGTCGGGGTCCCCGGGGCCTCCTTGAGCAGGGCCTCCCGGGCCAGATTGAGTTCATAGAGCAGTTCGCGGCGGGCGGCGTCACGGACATAGCTCTGGATCCAGGTCAGGGCCACCAGGCGCTCGCCACGGGTGACGGGGGCCACCTGGTGCAGACTGGCGGAGGGATAGACCACCGCGTCCCCGGCCGGGAGCTTGACCTTCTGATCACCGAAGGGGGTGCGCACCACCAGTTCCCCGCCGTCATATCTGTCCGGGGGATTGAGGAAGATGGTCATGGAGACGTCGCTGCGGAAGCGCGGTCCGGTGGTGCCCATGATGGGGTCGTCCACGTGATCGCCGTAGGTCATGCCCGGCTCGTAGCGGGCGATGATGGGGTCCGCGACACGGTGCGGCAGGGCGCCGAAACGGAAGGTGGCGTTGTGTCCCAGGCTGGCCATGATGACGCGGATCAGCCGCCGCATGCGCTGCTCGTCAACCGCCAGTTCCAGGTTGTGCTTAACCCGGGCGGCGGCAAAGCCGGCGGTCAGGCGACCGTCGACGAAACTGGCCCCCTCCAGGATCTCGTGGATCTTGTCCACCTGGGCGACATTGAGCAGACCGGGAATGGTGAGGAGCATGGACACGTTCCCCCGTGGAAGGTTGGATAAAGCCTCGTCTAGCGCTTCGCGTGACGCGCACGCCGATCCTGGAGCTCGGCTCTCGGCGCTTGGCGTGGCGCGCGGGTCGCTCCTGATCCTGGCGCTCGGCGCTGGGCGCGATGCCCTTGTCGATCCTGGTGCCTGGCGCTTGGTATTGGCATTTGCTGCGATGCGCTGGTCGCTCGTGGCGCTTACCTCTCGGCGCCTGACGGTGATGGACCCCGGGTGATGGCGCGGCCGCATCCCGCGCCCGACCACCGCCCTGGGCTGGCCACCGCCGGTATTTTGCTAGAATGCCCCATCCCGTCCACGCGCGAAAGAGGAACCGCCATGCTGCTCAAGGCCATCATCGACGATCAGGAACTCAGCCTGGAGGTCCCGGAACCAGTCATGCGGCAGGGTCAGGCCTTCTTCGCCAAGCTGGACGCCGACATGGACCAGGGCTGGCAGATGAGCCGCGAGTGGGTCGCCCGGCCCAACCAGATCGAGCGCTGCCAGATCGTCGCTGACAAGCTCCTGACCGCCCTGGAAAAGGAGAACGAGCGGCTGGGCATGCTCATGGCCGGTTACCTGCTCAGCCGCCTGCCCGGACTGGAGGCCGTGACCCTCGACACTCAGGGCGAGATGCAGAACACCCTCTTCACCCTCGCCGAAGTACCCGTGACGACGCCCCCGGGCCAGGCCGCCAGCGGCCCGACCGCCAGCCCACCCCTGTCCCGGGGTGAAGAGGACGCGGTACCGCCGGTGGAGACCTCCTTCACCCCCACGCCGGCACCCCGGGGGCTGGACAAATTCCAGGCCCTGGAACAGGCCGGCAACGACGTCACCCCGGTCTTCAAGGTCGGCAAGGGCTACCGCTTCTCGGTCTACGATCACGCCAGCGGACAATGGCTGGACGCCCCCCTGGTCGCCAAGGAGGCCGACGCCGAGCGCCTGCGCCAGGCGGCCTTCAAGGCGCGCTTCGAGTCCCTGCAGCAACCGCCGGGGGGATAGCCATGCCTGGGCGTTCCCCAGATTTCCTATCCGTTTGCTGATCAGCCTCCGGATTGCTCATGGTCCGCCGGCATGAAAATTGTAATCAACAGCGAACGCGCTCGAGTCATGCCGACGTAGTGGTCCGGGATTGACGCGTCGGGGTTTATCGGTCGGGGTAGGTCGACCAGGATCACGCACTCGTTCTCCAACCCTTTGAACTGTTTGATCTCGGCAAAGCTGATACCGCCGGGCGGGAAGCTCAGCAGCGCGTACTCGTCCAGCTCGATTATGTCCGCGGACACCCGGTCAGGTAGCAGCGAGACCGAAGATTCCGCCAATGGCAGTGGCGAGAGGAGGGTTATCTCGCTGACTCCAAGACCTCCAGGGCCGGTGAGACGACGCAACTCTTCCGCGAGAATGCTTGCTGCTGCCTCGCGATTTGCCGCGTCGCGAACAATCACCTCTGGGCCATTGCCTGTGCCGCGGCTACCCATATCGGCTCCGAGCAGAGCTTGGATCTCCCCCATAATCTGCAGGGTGTTGCGACAGTTCTTCCGCAGCGGCAGCGGAGCGGGGTCCGGACAATATGAATGCAGCAGTGCCAGTGCATCCGGGTCCGGCATCCAGTAGCCCGCCTGATTATTGAAGTCGTGGAAGAAGGCCCAGCGACCCTGCTCCAGCCCATCCTTCAGAGCACCATTTAGTTGCTCCAGGGTGCTCATGTCCAGCAGATCCTGTCCCTCGTCGACGATCAACGCGTCGAAGTGGTCCACATGCGCCCTGCGGACCGCGGTTCGCACGGCTCGGGCCAAACTCACCGTCACGCCAGGGATTGCGAATTTCTTCTCCAGCCAGCGTTTTAACCAGGGTGACTGGCAGGCGAGCAGGACCTTGCTGCCACTTGCGGACCAACGCCGCGCCAGCTCCAGGGCGAGAAAGGTCTTGCCGGTGCCCGCCCCGCCACTGCAAATAACTCGTGCACGGCCTTCGACGAAATCCATCAGAGTCATCTGATCGGCCGTCAGCGACGCGACCCGCTGCTCGAGCCCATCGAGGGTGACATGGAGCGGGATGCCGACGTCGAATTCCGGGCGTAGCAAGGCGTTGACGGCGGCAACGGCCTCGTCACCCGCGTCGCGAAGCCTGTGCTCGTCACGACCGCGCCAGAAGCGGTAGAGCCCCGTCAGCCAGCGCTCCAGGTCGCGCATTTTGCGGAAATCGGCCACCATCATCGGCTCCCACTCGACGCTGGAGATCGTCCAGTCGCAGTCCGGGAAGACCACGCCATAGCCCCAGGTGAGCTGAGACCACAAGGCTGGCGGCAGCTCGGCCTCGATGCGTTTGCGCAGCGCGTGCATGGCCGACTCGGCCTGGCTGAACGGACTCCGGTTTAGGCGGTTACGCTCGCCGAATTGATTGACGGTGAACCAATCGCCGGCCTCGCAGCTAATGCGCCCTCCCTTAACCTCGAGCACCAGGACACCGGCCGGGCCGACGATGACGAAGTCGGCCTCGCCGAAGCGGTTCTCCGGATGCCGGGTCAGGTTCATCGAATGGAAGCCCGTCAGCCGGGGCCCGGAGCCGGTCTCGAACGCCATTCGGAGTCGGTCGAACAGAGCCTTTTCCGCATTGCTCCGGGTCGGGTACGGGGTGGACGGAATCATCTTCATTGGTCCGACCTCATGGTTGCAGCATGTCCCGAACCCGGGCTTCGAGCTTCGTCGGCACCTCGACGGAGACCAGCTGCCGCAGCAACCGGGCCGGGTCCACTTCGGTCCGAACGGCCTTCACATCGCCGTCGAGGACCAAGTGCACACCGCGGCCGTCCACCTGAAGTCGGTAATCGCCCTTGCCAAGGCTGATGCGGGTGCGAAGCAGGGCCTGCCAGCCCATTTCGCGGACCAGGGTCAGGGCCGCCTCGCGTTGCTGCTTGCTCCAGTCGGCGTCCCCGGCTGACAGCAGCTCCCGCAATGGGCGTACCCGCGGTGGTGCTGGGCCCAGTTCCAGTCCGCTGTGCTGCAGCCGGTGGGCCATGGCCGCCATGCGATGGCCCGTGGCGGCTGCGAGCCCCGGGATGTCCCGCACGGACTGGGGCAGCTCCATCCAGCTGCCTCGGGCGGCGAACAGTGCGGCGGCGACCAGCAGGTCCTGCTCGGAGAGCTGCGTTAATTCCTGCGCGAGCGTCAACAGATCGCCGCACCGGGGGCGCAGAAAGAATAGGATCAGCCCGCGGGACAAGGGTCGCGTGTGGCGCCCGAGGAGCTCCGAGACGGTGGCGTCGCCCAGGCCGAGCAGACCCTCCAGGTCCTGGATCAATCGGGCCAGGGCCTCTTGCCATTTGGGTTCGCTCAGCCCTCGGCGCTCCGTCTCCAGCGCAGCAAGCACGGCCTGATGAGTGTCCGGCGGGCACCATGGCTCGCCGGCGGCAACCATGTCGTCCGCAGCGACCTTGGCGGCGACGACGGCCTTGAGGATCTGCGTCAAAAGGCGCGACTGAATCTCGGCCCCCGCATCGGGTTCGGCTCCCGCAGCCCAGATTATGACCGCACGCAGCAGCGGGTCCTCGGTACCCTTTCCCTCACCGGAATCGGCCAACAAGGCCGAGGCTCGTACCAGGGCATCACCCCGGTTACCTAGCCCGGCCAACAGCCCGTTCAGCGCACCCACCGAGAGAACTCGATGCAGCGCATGGTCGCAAGGCGGCAGCGCGGAGACATCGGGCGGCCATGCGGGGCCGCCGCGGTTGCGGAACAGGCCAACCTTGATTAGTTGCCGATAGGCAGCCAGGGGTACGTTGGCGTAGTCCGACGCCTGTTCACGGACCTTGGCGCAGACCTCCTTCGACGGGAACAGGATCGCGTCCAACCAGGTGGCAGGCAATGGCGCCGGCACGAGCAGGATCTGTTCATCGCCATCCGCCTCATCGGGCCAATCGAGGGCATGCATCCGTCCCTGTGAGTCGACGGCTTGTACCTCGCCACGCAACGCCCTCAGGTCCACGCTCGCCGCCAACGCTTCCAGAAAGGTCTCCTCCGCAGCTGCCTGGTCCAGGGCCTCTGCCGGAATCCGCTCGGCGAACAGCGGAATCCATCCCGGCGCCGCTATCAATGGGTCGGCATAGTACTTACGCCCAAAGCCCCGTGGTCCGGTCACCAGGCCGGCGGCGAGCATGAACATCAGATTGAGCTGATTGCTCACCAGCAACCAGTGGCTGCGTGGCTTGCGGCGCGGCGCTGGAGCCGGCGAGGTCAATTCAAGCTCGGCAGGTTGCTCGGACACGGTCACCTCCAACGTCTCAGGATGCCTTCATCGCTCGGCAGGACAGCCTCGATCGGACACGGTCGACCGGCCTGGCGTAGCAGGATCACCTGATCGCGAGCGCGAGAGATCATCACATAGAACAGGCGTCGCTTGCTGTCCATCCAGGTCTCGTCCTCCAAGTGGCAGGGGTATTGGTCAATATCGGCCAGAAACACGCTGTCGAACTCCAGGCCCTTCGCGGCTTGGGCATTAATGACGAAGATCCCGCCCAGGCTGAAGCGATGGTCGCCGTCGGGCTCTTTACTCGAATAGGTCACGATCCGCGGTGCGCCGTGATCGAGCTGAAGCGCCGGACGGCCAACGGCTTGGCGCAACGCGTCCAGCCAGCGCCGTCGGCAGTTTTCGGTGGGCGTCAGCACCCCGATCAGCCGCTCAGGATCGCGGTCGACCAGCTTGAGTAGGCGCTCAATCACCGTCTCGAAGCTCAAGCGGCAGCCTTGTCCGTAGTCCACCAGCACCGGTGTGCTGCAGGGGCGATTACGTGGCTCCGTGACCGGCGGGGTCGCCGGGTCAGGGACGCAAAAGGCGAGCGCAAGGCGGGCAACGCGGTCGCAGTTACGGTAGTTCTCGGTCAGCACCACACGGTCTGCGGCGCTGATGGCAAGGCTGGTCACGATATCGTGCAGGCTGCTGTTCTCTTCGGTGATCTGCTGGTTCTGATCGGCGACGACATAGAAATGCTCATAGCCGAGTTCCAGCAGGGCCTTGTAGAACGCCTTCGGCATGTCTTGCCCTTCGTCGATGACGATGTAGGGCGTGATCGGCGGGCGTAGCTCCGCGGAGGCCGACTCCAGTGCGCTGTTCACGCCCTCCCAGTCAATCGCGTAGCTTAGGCCATCCTTGACCGGGCAGTCCCGCGCCAGGGCGTAGCGAAAAATGCTCTTGAACCGGCGAATCCAGGTGTCCGCGTTCACCGCCCCATCCACCAGCTCCCGACTCGCCTCCAGAAGGAGCCGGTTGTAGGCTAGAAAGACATAGCGCTGGCCACCCTGGTCGCGATGGTGCCGACGCACCCGCAGCAGGGCCACTACCGATTTCCCAGTGCCGGGTCCACCGACGATCAGGTGGCAACCGTCCATCGGCAGCATGCGCGCCCGCTCCTGCTCCTTGCTCAGCTCCTGAATTTCCGGGAGCCTCCAGACTCGCGCTGCCATTGGCGTCAGTCCTCGCCGGCGAAATCCAGCAACGGGCGGATGGCGCCATTGAGGTCACCGGCGATGAACACCCGGTCCAGCAGCAGGTTGCCGAATTGGCAGCTAGGCTCTGGTAGCAGGGTGCAGGCGTGACAGGCGGCCCGGTTGAGCTGGCTCGGCCCCTGGCCTTCATGCTCGGCGCATACCGGGTCCAGAGAGCACCAGTCGGCATGGTCGAAGACGCCGGCGAGCAGGCGCAGAAAGCGGCTCGGCACGGCCAGCTCCTCAAGTCCGCCGAGGGAGCCGGCCAGGTCCGGCACCGCAACATAGGCAAGGATGCCGGCCATCGGCGCATCGCCCTCGGCGCAGTAGACGCGCTCGCGGATCGAGGCCGCCGGATAGCCGGCCTCTGCCTCCAGACGGCGGATCATCAGATGGGCCAGGGTGTGAAGCAGCAGGAAACGGGGCGTGATGGGCAAAGGCGGCTCGTTCACCAGCCTCAGTCCAGCACGCCGGAAGCGTTGGTCCATGGTCTCGGCGCGCTGGGCCAGCCCCTCTTGGCATTGCCAACGCCGCAATATCACCTCGTTGAGACTGAAGAAGATGCCTTCGCCGTAAAGCTCGATGGCCGGTAACCAGTCTTTGCTGTTGTCCAGATCCGCGGGCAACCAGCCGCTGCGCAGGGCCGCGGATCTCTCCTCCGTGTTTGGATGCAGGCCGTCATCAAAGCCCTGCTCGATACGGCTGAAGCCACGGAAGATGCGGACCTCGCGCAGCCGCCTCACCGCCACCAGCTGATTCACCGCACTTCGAACGGCGGCAGCCCGATTGGCCCTTTTGTCATGGATCGGCAGGGATCGCAAGCCGTCGGTCCGATGTTCGGTGATGAAGTCCGCGCCTTCATGCTGATCAGGAATCGGCACCGTCAGGGCGTGATACTCCTTCTCCGGCAACTGCCCGCGCGTGACGGTTTGGCCATACAGGGGCCAGCCCTTTTCGATCTCCGCCAACGCCTCCTCCACCTGCCCCTCGGTGCAGCCGAACTCGTCGGACAGCTCCATCAGCAGACTCAGGCGGGGCCTCCCTTCGCGAAATCGGTCGAACTTCCGTCGCGCGGCGCTGTTGCGATAGAGCCGATCCAGCACGCTGCCACGTTCAATCTGGCATTCCGGCGGGATCACTGCTAGGGCCGATTGGACGGTTGGCAGATACAAGCGCGGGTCGCTGACCTCCAAGATCGAGAACGGCAGCTTGCTCGGGATGCCATGCCCGGCCTCCCGCTTCTGCCAGGGTTGCAGGCGGGTGTAGCGGCCATTGAGCAGCGGCTGGCCAGGGAGGAACGTGCTGGCGCGCTTACGGCAAGTCCGGCATTGCAGTTGCCATCTCCCAGTCGTTGGGTCTCGCTGAAGGAACAGTTCCGCGTTCGGATTGGTCTTGCGGCACTGCTGAGCCTCTTCCGCAGTGGGATGGGCGAGGAAATGCCACGGCACCTCCTGCAGGCCACCTTCCGGGTGCACGAGGACCCAGTCGACCTGGCGCAGCCGCGGTTGTGATTCACAACGTAGGCAACGGGGATCCTGGTCCTCCGCCGCCTCCCCGTCGCGTCGCGAATCCCAGGGTCGATGATGCAACAGGCCGCAAGCCGGGCAGCGGGTCCAGGCCGGAAACCGCACCGCGGGTACGCAGATGCCGTCGACCATGTCCTTCTCCGACAGATGCGCCATCGGTGGCTGGCGCAGGGCCTTGTCATCGAGCCCCAGGGTTGCGCGCAACAGTTCCACGTACCACAGGGGCTCGCCGGCCGGTTCGCCCTGCTTGTCCGTCCAATAGCTGATGTCCATCACCGTGAACAGAACGTTTTCGGCCCGCACCAGGGCACCGACGCCGCTGTAGCCGAGCAGGTGGGACCAGCGTGTTGGGATATGCCGCTTCATAAGATCCGAATGACCGATGTATTTTCGACGTTGCGCATGTTGTGCAACGTCGGCCATTCACCTTTATGCCGGTCGTCGTGGGCGTAGAGCAGACATAGGCCGCGCCTGTCGCGATTGGAACCCTTGTAGCAGAGGCCCTGCTCCTGCTTGGCGGCGCGTGCCGCCAAGGCGGCCCACTCTCTGACCAGGCGGTGGAGATCGGCCTCGGTCACGTCGCCGCGCTCCGGGTCTGCGTCGCGGCAGCGTTGGATCAGCAGCTCGATGACCTTGGCCGTCTCGGGTTTGGTCGGGTCGAAGGCCGCCGCGCGGGCGTTGGCGGTGAGGTCATCGCTCGCGTGGCGCACAGCAATCACCAGGGCGGCATGCAGGGCACGTCGACGGGCTTGATAGGTGAAGGGCGTGACGCTGGTGGGCTCGACAAAGCGGTAGAAGGCCTCGTGATAGGCGCGGAAGCTCTCGTAGTGGGACAAGCTGCGGGCCTGGTCGCGGTAGTAGTTGGTGATGACGATGCCGGGCACGGCGCCACGGCCGACCCGGGAGCTGGCCTGGATGTATTCGGCGGTGGTGAGCGGCTGGCCGTTGATGATCATCGCCGCCAGCCGGGAGACGTCCAGTCCCACCGAGATCATGTTGGTCGCGAGGGCGAGGTCCAGGGCCTCGAGGTCGTCGCGGGATCGCGCCAGCCGCGCGAAGGCACGGGCGTTCTCGTCGGCAGACATGTGGCTGGTCAGGTGCGCGATCCGATCCGGCTCGACGAGTTGGCCGCGCCAGGGTTCGGGCCCCAGACCGGAGCCACCTTCGACGTCGGCGGGATCCTTTAGCTCCAGCCATTCTCGACGCAGGCGATCGATTCCATTCTCGATATCGCGCAGGGCATTACGGCTGACGCCTACGCCCTTCAGGCTGCCGTGGTAGATGAGAAGGGTCCACCAGGCATCGAGCAGGGCCTCGCGGTCGGCCGTTGCGTTGCCGAACAAGGCCTCCGGTGCGGCAAGCAGTGCGGCGGCGAGCGGTGCCAGGCAACGCTGGCGATTGCGGGCGGGGGCCAGATAGCCAATGTAGAGCCGGCCGGGCTTGTCGTCCGTGGCGGGCACGGTGCGGGAAAAATAAGCGTCTTCGGCATTCAGGCCCGGCGGCGGGAAGATCGCGGCCTCGCGGTCATCTTGACCATCGCCATAGAGCCGCTGGCGACCGTAGAGGCGCTCCACCTGCTCGGCGGCCATCCGGATGGTCGCGGTGGAGGCGACATATTTCGGGTGCATGCCGCGTGCCCGCAGCACGGTGTCCAGCCCGGCCTCGTACAGGCCGGCGATGGAGCCCAAGGCGCTTGCAATCAGGTGCAGCTCGTCCTGGATGATCAGTTCTGGCGGCCGATTCCCGTCGCGACCGAAGAAGGCCGAGGTATCCTCCTCCCAGGCCAGGCGGGCGAACTTGTCGATGGTTGCGAGCAACAGGGTCGGAGGTGTCTTGTAGAGTGCTGAGTCGACGACATTGCAGGGCAGGAGGCCGTCGTCCGAGACACCGAACGCGCAATCGCGGTTCGTGCAGCGAAAGTGGAAGTGCTGGTCTCCGGCATCGAAGCCCTTACGCAGGTCAAGCGGCGATTCACACCAGGGGCATTTCTCCAGCACCAGCAGGCTCGGCGGTTGGGTCTCCCGGTTCTCGATAGCCTGCTCCAAAAGTTGCTTGGCGTCCTCGAATCGGTTGGGGCTCAATGCTCCACCAACCCAGAGCCCTAGCGTGACGGGTTCGTCTCCGAGCAATTTGGGCTGCTCCCGGCGCATCAGTTCCATGGCGCAGATGAGCCGGGCGGCGCGCAGGAACTGGTCTTTAGTCAACAGCCGCAGGGTATAGCGCATGAGCACCGTGGTACCGCCGCCGCTGGCTTTGTAACGAAGCCGCCGATACCAGATGACGAAGGCCATCAGTCCAAGATAAGCCTCGGTCTTGCCACCCCCAGTAGGGAACCAGATCAGGTCCAGGATATCGCGCTCCGGAGCGTCCTCGTCGGCCGCAGACTTGATGGCGAGCAGCAGGAAAGCGAGCTGGAATGGGCGCCAAGTCGGCGCCTTGTCATTGCGCTGTGCTTGCCGCTTCTTGGCGCCCCCTTGCATCAGGAATGCCTGGCGCATCTGGCGGGCCATCGCCAGATTGGCGAGGCCGAAGGCGCGAGCAGCAGTGTCGTCTTCACGAAGCAGGTCGACGCCGGCCTGCATACGTTCGGCGGCCCGACGCATGCGCGCCACCACGCGCTCGCCGCTGGGTCTCAGGTCGGGACCAAGGGTCGCGCACTCTGCCTGTTGTGCATCGATCCATTGACCATAGCAAGCGACGAAGCGGTCAAGCGCGGCGCAGATCGCATCCCGATGCGTGAGAATGCCTGCCAGGTCATCGACCCTCAGTGCGGCGCCATCCGCCTTGCCCGCCTCCGGATCGACCCTGGGCACCTCCACGCAGGGCAGGAATTCGGTGCGGATGCTAGTGACCCGACCATCCGTCAGGCTCCAATCCACAGCGGCACCGTGGCCGACCGCATAGATGACATGATTGCGATAGCGCAGCTCCAGCTCACGCTCCTCGTCGCTCAACAATGCCAGGTCCGTGCGCGGATAAGGGCCGACAATGCCTTTAAGTACCTGGCACGTAAGTTCGACCCCAAACAAGGCGCTTGCATCAGCATGCTGCTCGTCGCGTCTGTCGCCGGGTCCGCCACCGGTACCTGCGTCGTCGATGCGCTGGGTATTGCTAAGGGAGATAGTGACGAGCCAACCATTGATTTGGCGGCGCCACAGGACGAACAGCTCGGCCCGGCCGTCGAAGACTGGTTGGCGCAGTGGCGGACTCCGGGGGCAAGTCGGTGCGGCGATGGTAATGGCCTCATTGCCGCCGCTGCCGAACGGCCTTGGCATCCAGGTCTCGGAGGTGAATCTTCCGGCGGCATCGCGCTCCTCACCGCGGTCGTAAACGACCGCCGCCGGGATCAGCTGGATCTCGACCATCTCGCCATGGACGAAAAACGAAAACCCCACCGAGGAGGGTGGTACGACCCTGCGCTTGGGCCGGCTGAGACCGGTGGCCTCGGCGCCATCTCCGTCTCCATCCTTTTCGCCTGCTAGGGAATCCTCGTCTTCGCTGTCCGGATCAGCCGGATCGAGACCGGTGTCGTCGTTGGATACCGGGAATAAAATGCCGGTCTGGTAGCGATCGAGGGGGCGAATGCCGCGCAGTTCTTGCCATCCGGAGGGTAGGCTACCGTCCCTAGACCTTGCGTCAGTCTCGGGGCCGATTAGACACTGGCGAAGCCAGTCGTAAACTCTCTGACGTGATTCACGGTTCATGGATCAGTCACATGGCATATCCGACGAATCTTCCAAACGCCAGTCCGGTAGTTCCTATTCGGCATCAACAGGTTGGGAGGAGAAAGGAAGATGGTTTACTGGCTGCAGCGTGAGCCAATGAAAAATCAATCAGAAATAACTTGAAGTTAAGTGACCTAAT
>JAGVUH010000656.1 GCA_019136395.1 Gammaproteobacteria bacterium | reverse complement strand
ATCCGCATACCGGAACGACCACCATGAGGGAATAGGCAATGAACAAGAAGCAACTGATAATCCTGGTCACCACCCTGCTGCTCGGCGTAGCTGCCAATGCGGGGACCGGCACCCCGCCCCAGGAACCGATCCTGGCCAGCAGCGGCATCAACAACTGCCACCAGATCTGCGCCTGGCGCTGCAATGGCACCCAGAACCAGTGCTACCGGAGCTGCCGCCAATATTGCCGATGACCTGGTTGACGGGAGTGGTTTCACCACATGATTTGCGTGAAAGCCATCGGAAAGTCTTTCATTATCAGTGGCGTTGCCTGCCGCCTCATGACAGTCAGGAAGGCATAGCATGTCCTTGCCACCTGGTTACCTTCTGGTCATCCTGGGCCTGGCCGCCCTGGCCGCCCTGGCGCTCCATGCTCTGACCTGGCGCAACCGGCTGATCCGCCACCCCGTGACCGGGCGCACCCGGGCCTGGTCCACGCCGTGGCATGCTGGTGGTGCGGATCGACCCGCCCGCCGGCATCGCGGATGCCGCCCGCTATAGCCTCCATCTGGAGCGCCGCACCGGCCGGTATTGGCTCAAGCAGCGCTGCGGTATTCTGGGAGGGGTGATCGTCTTTGGCCCCGGATCACTGAATATAGGCGAGGTCTTCCGGTAAGGGATACTGGGGATGGACGTGTCGGAAGGCGGCCAGTTGCCTGATGGCTTCTTCGCGTTGTCCGCTTGACCAACTCTGACGGATGTCCTCTAGCCAGCGTTCCGGGTCGGCTTGATAGCTCTCGTCGGTTAGCCGAGGGAACTCGCCGACTCCCTGGGGCACCACGTCGATGATCTGAGACTTCTGGCGCCGATCCCCGGCGGAATCAGCCATCGGCATCGCCGGGCGCCTTACATCAAGCGGGTCATCAAGCTGGGTCTGATTCTCAGCCTGTTTTTTTTCCTGACCCTTAGCCTGACCTATCGCCCCCTCCCCGGTTGGCGCCATGGCCGGGGCTTGGGCAGCAGCGGGTGCCCTTGACAGGCGGGCGGCGGCGGAGAGCCCCATGGCTTCCTCGGAGACTTCCTTGGCCACGACCTCCCGTTCCGGCTTCGCTGGCGGGGGTAACGGGGATGTCCGTGATGGTTGCGAAGGCTGCGATGGGTGGCTTGGCTGGTAGTCAGCCGGCGGCGTGGGTGCCATGCCGGTTACCCCCTGCATCGCGCCCTGTTCATCCAGTACCCGCAACACCAACCCCACGGTCAGCAAAATGCCGGCCACCGAGGACAAGGGGATGGCCAGGCGGCGCCAGGTCCAGCGACCGTCCCCCCTCAGGGGCCAACGCGGAGGCCAATGCCAATAGTGGGGTCTACCCCAGCGTCGCGGCCAATCCCTGATCCCAGACCAGCCCCGCGGCCATTTCCCGCGCGGGGTCCAGTCCCGGAGCTGAGGCCAAGGGGGCAGCCAGCGCCGCGCTTCCTTCCCCCGGACGGAGAGGGTGGCCCCAGGGGTGACCCCCTTTTCAGACTGGGGTTGGAGAGCCGCTTGGGCCTGGTCGAGGATGCGCCGGTCCAGTTCTGCCGGGGGCGTTTGCGTCGCCCCTTGGCGGTAGAGGGCGGACAAGCCAGGCTCATCCAGTTCAGGGTCGGATTGATCGGGATAGGGATTCACAGGCAATCCTCCAGGGCCGCGCGCAAGGTCTTGAGGGCATAGCGCAGCCGGCTCTTGATGGTCTCCCGACCAACCCCGGCGCAGGCCCCGATGGCCTCCAGACTCATGCCCGCCTCCTCGCGCAGGACAAAGGCCTCGCGCTGGGCGGCCGGCAAGCGGCAGAGAGCGACCTGCAGACGCTGGACGCAATCGGCATCGTTGGCGAGTTGGTCCTGGCTGGGGGCCGGGTCCGGCACCGCATCCAGATCCTCGACACTCTCCCATTGCCTCTGGCTTTGGCTGTGACTTTTTCGGTAATGGTCCACCAGCCGGTTATGGGCCAGGCGATAGAGCCAGGTTTTGAAACTGGCCTCGACCCGGTAGGTGCCGCGGACCCTGATCAGATTCGTCCAGACGTCCTGAAACAGTTCCTCGGCGATGGACGAATTGCCACAGCCATGGAGCAGATAGCGGTAAAGGGGGCCGCGATGGCGTCCGTAGAGGGTCGCGAAGGCCTCGGCGTCGCCATCCCGATAGCCCAGCATCAGGTGTTCGTCGGAGGGTTCAGGCACGATGGCTATCGGCAGCGGAGAAGGATCATCACAACCTGGCGATTGGGGCCATGCGACTGAATGGCCCCATCTTGAGCCGGGCGGAACCAGCGATCAAGCGCCCTGGAGTGCCTGCGCCAGCTTGATCAGGCCGATGAACTCGGCCCGGTATCCGGAGGCATCCTCGCCCTTGGCGCCGCTGGCCAGGGTGACGATATCCGCCAGGGTATAACCGTTCAGGCTGGTCCCACCCCGCAGGTATTGGCCGAAGGCGGCCACGGCGGCGGCGAAGCGCAGGCGTTCGCTGGCGCTTTCCTGACCGGTCGGGGTGGCAATGGCCTGGCTGATCAGGGTGCTCTCCGCGTGCCCGGGCAGCTTGTAGCGTAATTTGAGGAAAGCCAGTTCGCCGCCAGTAGCGGCTGTTTCTCCCGCCGCGACCGGCACGGCGCCATAGCGCAGGGGCTCGATGCGGGGCGGCTGGCCGGCCAGGGTGATCTCGTAGAGGGCGGTGACGCGATGGCCGGCGCCCACCTCCCCGGCGTCCACCCGGTCGTTGTTGAAATCCTCCCGCGCCAGCAGGCGATTCTCATAGCCGATCAGGCGGTACTCGGTC
>JAGVUH010000554.1 GCA_019136395.1 Gammaproteobacteria bacterium | reverse complement strand
GGTGAGGGGGATGGCCGGGGCGCCCATCCCGGCCACCTCGCGCTGGATGAAGGTGGGCGGCGCGGTGCCAGGTGTCCCATGGCTGGCCTGAGTCCCGGATGCCGCGCTCGCCAGCGGCCGGGGCGGGTAGCGCAGATAGTAATCCCGGGTCAGGGCAAAGACGGCGAAGCCATAAAAGGCCAGGAAGGCTGCAAACACGAGCCATTGGAGGGGAGTCAGTCTGGGCATGGCCTTTGGGTGAGTATGGTCGGGGGGTTGAAGAGGAATGACGCTTGGGGAATGATGCTATTCGTTCTACACCGCCGTCGCCAGCCTCATTGAGGTCAAAAGGAAACGACATGAAACTGACATCGATACCCGGGTTGCGAAGCTGGCTGTCCTGCGCCGCCCCCCTCCTGGTGCCAGCAGCACTAGGCTGGGGTAACCTGGCTCAGGCCGCGGATGGGTACTTGCGCGCCACACTCGGGTACGAGCAATCCACGGATGCGGATTTCGCGGATCGCGATTGTTCATCCCAGCAACCGGCCGCGCTCTTTGGCTGTGCCCTGGGGGACGACGGCAGCCCCATCGGTGCCTATGGCGATTTTGGCAGCTACCCGCTCGTTGAACTGGCCCTTGGCAAACGTCTGCTGCCCTGGCTGCGGGCCGACCTGTCCCTTGGCTATCGCTTCGAGATCGAATACCAGGGCAACGCCAACTTTCTCGCCGTGGGCACCCATGAGCCTGTCGCGGCGGATCTGGAATCCTGGAACGGAATGGTCAATGTCTTCGTCGATCTCGCCGCCCTCAGCGGCACCGACCTGGGGCCTTTCCAGCCCTATGTCGGCGCTGGCATGGGCGTGGCCTACAACCAGTTGGGACGGATGACCTACCTCTTCCCGCAAAACCCGCGGAAGCACAAGATCAGCGTGACCCCCGAGGGCGAGCAGACTAACTTCGCCTATCGACTGGTGGTTGGCACCGGCATCGTCCTGAACGAAAGGGTCACGCTCGACCTGTCGGCCTACTACACCGACCTCGGCGAGGTTGGCACTGACGCCGGCGTCATGGCGATGAACAATATCCCCGCCGGCATCCCGATTGACGAAACCGCAACGGACTTGCGTGCCTTCGGGGTTGGGCTCGGACTACGCTACGATTTTTAAGCTTGGCCAGGTCCAACGGCGGTCTTTGGTGGTGCCGCCTTTTTTTACGCGATGCCCGGCAGGCACCCGCGGAGATTCAAGCCGAAGCCTATCGGTGTGGGCTCATTCCCCATATCCCTTGCCAGGGACCAGAAGACGAGGTAAATCAGACGGCCCCATCGGCATCCAGATAGCGCCACTGACCCTCCTCGCGGACGAAGCGACTTTCCTCCCTAAGCCGGTGGGCCATGAAACCCCCCACCTTGTAGCGGGCGACGAACTCGACGGTGCCGGTGTCATCCCCGGCACCGCCGGCACGGGTGCGAATGACCTTGAGGCCCAGCCAGCGCACCGCCTCCTTCTCCAGGTCGAGCGCGGCGGGGCGGGTGCTGGGGTGCCAGGTGCGCAACAGGTACTCCTCACGGCGCTGGGCATAGGCCACGTAGCGGGAGCGCATCAGTTCCTCGGCGGTCACCGGGATCAAGCCCCCGTCCAGGAAGCGCCCGCAGCAAGCGGCATAAGGTCCCGGCAAGCCACAGGGGCAGGCATCAGCGGCGGCTTGTTTGGCGCGCATGGGGGTAATCCTGAGGCAGTTTGCTTTTTGTTCGACCCCGGACGGATAGAGGGGAGGGTCGGGGGGCCTCTGGCGGGGGTGTCAACCGCAGGGATGCGGTTGGCAAGCCTCCAGGGAAGGATGCACGGCGTCCCCCGCCAGAGGTCACCCGACCCGGGGAGGCTGACAGGGATGCCGATGTCTATCCTACCCGGGCCACCGCCAAAGTCACCTACTCCTCAACCAAAGTCATGCCGCAGGATCTCCTCCGTCCGCCGGCAGATCTCCCGGCCATAGTCGGTCCACAGGCCCTGGCCCCAATAGCGGTAGCAACTGGTCTGGGAGGACATGAGGTGGAAGAGGGCGTTGCGGTAGCGGTGCTGGTCGCTGGGCACGCCGGGTTGGAGGACCTTCTCGTTGAACAGGGCACTGGCTGCTTCCATGGGGCCCAGGACATTGTCGTAACCGCGCACCCAGGAGAGGTCGTTGGTCCAGCTCCCGCCCTCCATGTGGAAGCGGTGGTCGCTGTGCTTGATCTCCTCGATGACCGCGGCCAGGCGCGCGGGGCCGTCGCCGGGCTGCATCCGTTCCCAGATCTTGCCATGGAATAGGGGCTGGACTACCGGCAGGTCGGCGGGGCGGGTGCCCAGGGCGAAGAGGTGCTCCAGGTACTCGCTGGCGTTCATCAGCGGCACGGGGGAGCCGCTGGCGGCGCGCACCACCTCCAGGTACTTGGGCGGGAACTCGTTCATCATCACGCCGCCGT
The DNA here is from genome assembly GCA_019136395.1 of Gammaproteobacteria bacterium. The sequence continues at coordinate 10,850 of JAGVUH010000554.1, read as the reverse complement.
TCTCGCCATCGGCGATCTGGGTGACCAGGGGCGGCACCGACTTGCCGGCCAGTTCCAGCCGGTTGAGGCCCTGGGCCTCGTACCAGGGCTGCATCTGCGCCACCAGCTTGGTGTCCGAGCCCTGGGTCTTGACGATGGCGATGATCTCGGCGGTCTCACCGTGCGAATTGGTGCAGACCAGGCGATGAGGCAGGTGGGGGCGCTCGGGGTGGCGGCCATTGTCCGGCTGCTCGACCGTGTGCTCCTGGACCAGGACCCATTGATAGCCGCAGTCACGCAGGGTCTTGACGAATTCGTGGGCGACGTCCGGGTGGTTGGGCAGGGCCATCTCGCTGGGGGAGAAGCCGCGTACCCGCTCCAGGGCCTCCCAGCCAAAGATGGCGGCGAAGTGGTGTTGCCAGGCGCGCACGTGCAGGCGATAGTCCTGGACGGGGGTGGAGGGGGCGACGGCATGGCCCCAGGGCGTGCCTAGCCATTCCACCGCCCCGTTGAAGTCCGGGTTGCAGGTGATGCCCTTGAGGGCGTCGAGGACGTCGTCCCGGCCCATCTGGCGCAGGCCATGAAAGAGGGTGCCGGAGTATTCCAGCATCACCCGCGGTGACTTGCCTTCGGCGATGAGTTGGGGGATGAACTCGCCCATGCGCTTGTAGCACCAGGCGAAGACCGGGGCATTGTGGTTGTCGCCAATGCCCTGGTTTTCCATCATGTGCTGGAGGTTGCCGATGATGGTGGCGGTGCGCAGGTCATGGCCCCCCGCCGGGATCAGCGGTTGGTGCATGTGCAGGGCGATGGCGCAGGCGGCGCGGGTCTGGCCAAAATCGACCCCGCCCCGGTCGCGAAACAGGGTCTTGGCGGCACCGGCGGCCATGACCTGGGAGACCTCGGCCTCATGGCCAGAGACATTGGGGACACCTTCGAGATATTCGGGAAGCGGTTGCACGGCTAAGAATCTTCCGAGTGGGTTGGGAATGGACGGACGGCTCCGGTAGGCAAACAGGATCGGGCTGAGTAGGCGACGAAGCCGGGGGTTGCTAGGGGTTCGCGAGCTGGCTAGCCGGAATCTCTGTGTTCCGTACCTGGTCCGGCGCAGCGAGGGGCGGTCCCTCGCTCTCAGCTTGAGTTTGGCCCCCTTGATCGGAGGGCGGCACGGCGGGTTGTGTATCGGACTGAATCGGAACCCGTGATGGCTCTGGGGCCGAAGCGGATGTTGTCACGGTCTCTGGGCTGGCCGTCGACTCCGGAAGGCGCGCCTTGATCCGCTCCAGGGCCTGGCGCGACACCTCCAGATCCGTCTCCGCCCGGCCGACCCAGGCCTCGCCCCAGTAGAAATTGCAGCTCGTTTCGGCGCGCAGCAGGCGCCAGGTGGCCTCCTCCAGATCGCGCGCCAGGGCCTGGTCCTGGGCCAGGGCCTGACCCTGACCCAGACCTAGGTCCAGCCCCAGGGCCTTGAGCCGTTCCCGGACCTCGTCGAGGGCGCGGTTCTGAATGCGCAGGGCGTTGAGGCTGGCCTTCTGGCTGGCGGAACCGGTCCACTGGACGAAGCCCCGGCCGTCATGCCAGCCGGTGTTCCAGGCGCCGGTGTCCACCCAGACCTCGCCCATGGGGCCGTAGGCGTTGAGATAGGCGGAGATGAAGGTCGGCTTGACCGGGGACTGGCCGGCGCGCACCCGTTCCAGCAGCGGCAGGTAGAAGGCGGTCCAGAAGTTGGCCCCAGGGGTGGTGTTGCGGAACCAGCCGCCGTTTTCGCCGTCGGTGCAGGTGGTCACCAGAGGCGGGCAGTCGCACCATTTGGTGCGCTCCTCCACCTCCCGGAGGAACCAGTCCAGTTCCATGCCCGATTCCTGGGCATTGGACAAGTCGCGGTCGCGGACGATCACCAGGATCTCGGCCCCCTGATGGCGGGCGACATGGGGCCGATAGCGCAGCTCGTGCCACTTCATCGGCGTGATGGGTTCGACGTGTTCGCTGTCCACCAGGACATAGCGATAGCCCATGGCGCGCAGCAGGGGGATGAGCTCCATGGAGAAGCCCATCTCCGGCGGCCAGAACCCCTGGAAGTCGGGACGCCAGAAGAGATGGCGGGCGATGTCCAGCCAGCGCTGCAGGTGCAGGGGGCGGTCGGACTCGGGAATCAGCGGCAGCACCGGATGGTAGTAGCCGGTGCCGAGGATCTCGAAGATATCCTGGTTTTGCAATTGCCAGAGCAGGGAGCCGCAGTCCACGATTCCGTAGACCCGTTCCTGAAAGGCAGGGTCGGAGAGGGTCTCCAGCAGGGTGCCCGACAGGGATAGATGGACCCGCGCCAGATCCTCGTGGCCCCACAGGCTGCGGGGCATGCGGTCCAGGGCGTAGAGGATCTCCTTGGCCTCCCAGTTGTCCTCATCCAGCATGGTCTGGAGATTGCCGGGTGGTTGATGGAGATTGAGGACCAGGGCGTGATGGGCGATCATCCGTCATGACTCCGCGAAGGGGGCAAGCGGCCCGGAAGGGTCCTATTTTACCCCCGCGGCCGGACTTTGCCGATTGGCGTGGCGCGGCCCCGGGAGGGCATTGAGGAGGCTGGTGACATGCCTGAGATCCTGATCGACCCTGAATCCCGCGCGCTCGGCGAGCGCTATGCCTTGGTGAGGTCCCGGCGTCGGGATCGGCCGCGTTTTCACACCGGTTGCGTCACCCCGGTGGCCGACGCGGCAAGCGCCCTGGACGGGGCGGATCCGGCCCGCCACCTCCACCCGGCCCTGGTGTATGGCCCCTCCCGCTCCTCGGAAGGGCAGCAGGTCTGGTATCTGGTGCGGTGGCTGGACACCTGAGTAACCCTAGGCGGGCGGGGGCGGCCAGCGCTGGGCCTGGGCCCAGGTCTCAGGACCCCGCCTGCGCGGGGCCTGAGGATCGGGGTGGATGACCCGGCGTCAGTACTTGTCGAGGGGGCGGAAGTTGGGTGGGGGCAGGGCGGTGCCGGCCCCGATACCACTGCTGGACGGGTTGCTTGGACCGGCCCCCCGCTCACTGGGCGGCAGGGGGGGATAGGCCGGGGGTGGGGGTGCCTGCCGGGCCTCCAGTTCATCGATGCGGCGTTTGAGCGCCTCGATCTCCTGGCTCTTGGCATCCTTGGCCGGGGGCGCGGCGGGGGCGGGGGTCGCCACCGCGGGCGGTGCCGTCACCGGGGCGCTGGCGGCGGGCGCGACCGGCTGGGCGGGTGCCGCTCCATAAGGGGCCCGGTAGGGTCCATAGCCGGGCGCGCCGTAGGACCCACCGTAAGGAGCGCCATAAGGGGCTCCGTAAGGGGGATAACCGTAAGCACCGGGCGGCGGACCGTAGGGTCCATAGTCGCGGTCGTAGTAATAGTCCTCGTCATCATACTTGTTGCCGCCCATCCACTTGCCGGGGTTCATCATGTCCCCGAAGTTGAAGGCCTGAGCGACGGGCTGAAAGAGCAGTGCGGCGCCGGCGGCGGCCAGCGCGGTGGCGATCCTGGACTTGAGCAATGACACGGCTTGTCCTCCGGTGGTGCAAGGGGGTCTCCTCATGGCTCGCGCCTCGAGCCGCGAGTCCCGCCGGCCTTGGTGGCCGGTCGGGCAATTTCTTACACCCAAGTCGCCTTGCGGTCAAACCCTGAAGGGCAACCCAAGAAGACACCCCGCAAGGACGACCCAAGAAGGCAAGCCAAGGGTCGGGCGGCGTTAGCCGGTCCTTCCGGGGCCAGCCGGCGCGCCGCCTGGCGGAGGAGACAGGGGGATCAGAGGGGCAAGGGCCTGACCGCCGGCAGCTTCCAGATGTCCCGGTTGTACTCGCCGATCGTCCGGTCGGAGGAGAAACGGCCACTCTGGGCGGTGTTGAGGATGGCCATCCGCGTCCAACGCTCGGGGTCCCGATAGGCCGCGGCGGCGGTGGCCTGGGCCTGGATATAGGGCGGGAAGTCGGCGGCGGTCATCCAGGGGTCGTGGGGGCTGCGGATGGCCTGGATGATGGGGTCGAACAGGCCGGGCTCGAACTGGTTGAAGTGACCCGCTTCGAGCAGGTTCATGACCTCCGTCAGCTCCCGGTGGCCCCGGATGATGGCATCGGGGTCATAGCGCGAGCGCCGCGCCTCCACCGCCTCGGCCGTGAGCCCGAAGAGGAAGAAGTTGTCGGCCCCGGCCTGGTCGCGAATCTCGATGTTGGCCCCGTCCAGGGTGCCGATGGTCACGGCGCCGTTCATCATGAACTTCATGTTGCCGGTACCGGAGGCCTCCTTGCCGGCGGTGGAGATCTGCTCCGACAGATCGGTGCCGGGGGCGATGACCTCCATGACCGAGACCCGGTAGTCGGGGATGAAGGCCAGGCGCAGCAGGCCCTCGGTGGCCTTGTCGCCATTCACCACCCGGGCGACGTTGTTGATAAGCTTGATGATCAGCTTGGCCATGGCGTAACCGGGCGCCGCCTTGCCGCCGATGAGGACGCAGCGCGGCGTCCAGTTGGCGGTGTCGCCATGCTTAACGCGGTTGTAGAGATGGATGACGTGCAGCAGGTTCAGGAGCTGACGCTTGTATTCGTGGATGCGCTTGACCTGGACATCGAAGAGGGCGGCGGGGTCGAATTCGACCTGGCAGTCCCGGGCCACCAGATGGGCCAGCGCCTCCTTGTTGGCGTGCTTGATGGCGCGGAAGCGCTCCCGAAAGGCCGGGTCATCCGCCAGCGGGGCGATCCGCGCCAGTTGCCCCAGGTCGCGCACCCAGTCCGGGCCGATGGTCTCGTTGAGTAGGTCGCGCAGTCCGGGGTTGCACATCGCCAGCCAGCGGCGGGGCGTGACCCCATTGGTCTTGTTGTTGAACTTGTGGGGCCAGAGTTCATGGAAGTCGCGAAACAGGCCCTCGCTGAGCAGCCGGGAGTGGAGCTCGGCGACCCCGTTGACGGAAAAGCTGCCGACGATGGCCAGGAAGGCCATGCGGATCTGCGGCTCATGACCCTCCTCGATCAGGGACATGCGCGCCTGGCGCGCCATGTCGCCGGGCCAGCGCGAGGCGACCTCGCTGAGGAAGCGGGCGTTGATCTCGTAGATGATCTGCAAGTGGCGCGGCAGCAGGGCCTGGAACATCCGCACCGGCCAGCGCTCCAGGGCCTCCGGCAGCAGGGTGTGGTTGGTGTAGGCCATGGTGGCGGAGGTGATGGCCCAGGCCTCGTTCCACTCCAGCCGGTGCTCGTCCATCAGCAGGCGCATCAGCTCCGCCACCGAGATGGCGGGATGGGTGTCGTTGAGCTGGAAGCAGTTCTTCTCCGCGAAGCGGCTGAAGTCCCGCCCGTGCAGGCGACACCACTCACGCAGCACATCCTTGAGGCTGGCGCTGGCGAGGAGGTACTGCTGGCGCAGCCGCAACTCCTTGCCGTTCTCGCTGGCGTCGTTGGGGTAGAGCACCATGGTGATGTGCTCGGCCGCGTTCTTGGCGGCGACGGATTCCGGATAGCTGCCGGCGTTGAATTCACCCAGGTTGAATTCGTCGGTGGCCGCAGCCTTCCACAGCCGCAGGGTGTTGATGGTGTCGTTCTGGTAGCCGGGCACCGGGGTGTCGAAGGGCACCGCCAGGACGTCGTGGGTGTCGACCCAATAGGCCATGAGACGGCCGCTGTCGTCCTGGTGAAAATCCACCCGGCCGCCAAACTGGATGCGCTGGGTGTATTCCGGGCGCTCCAGCTCCCAGGGGTTGCCATCCCGCAGCCAGTGATCCGGTTCCTCGACCTGAAAGCCGTTGTCGAGGTTCTGGCGAAACATGCCGTACTCGTAGCGCAGGCCGTAACCCTTCACCGGCAGTTGCAGGGTGGCGCAGGAATCGAGGAAGCAGGCCGCCAGCCGCCCCAGGCCGCCATTGCCCAGGCCGGCGTCGGGCTCGCTGGCGGCGAGTTCCTCCAGGTGGAGACCCAGTTGATGCAGCCCGGATGCCGCCGAGTCGGTCACGCCCAGGTTGAACATGGCGTTGCACAGGGCCCGCCCCATCAGGAATTCCAGGGACAGATAGTGGGTGCGCTTGCAGTCCGCCTCGTCCTGGGCCTGACGGGTGCGTTTCCAGCGCTCCATGAGGCGGTCACGCATGACCAGGGACAGGGCACGGTAGGGGTAGTAAGTGGAGCGGCAGTCCCGATCCCGGCCCAGGGTGCTGGCGTAGTAGCGCTTGAAGTCCAAGGCCAGGCCCTCGGCGGAAAGGGCCAGGGGTGGCAGGTCGAAGAGGTTCTCGTTGGGTCGGCTATGGGTCATGTCAAGGTAGGGTGACATGGCAGGAGCTCCGCGGCTGGGGTGAAAGGGATGATTCGGGCCAGAACGAGGCGTGTGCCTGACCACCGTGACGGGCGGTGGCCGGGGCGCCCCCGCGGGACCGGGGCGGGGCCCTGGTGATTACGGGCTGGCAAGGGCGTTACGGGTACGAATGCAAGCATCGGGCCAAAGGGCGGGGTTGTGGTCCGCCCTCAGGCCAGGTCCGGCGTCTCCCGGGGGCCGGGGCCGTCGGACTGCGCGGCGGCCCCTTCGAGGCGAATGCGCAGCGCCAGGTCGTTGCGCGAATCGGCGTTGGCCAGGGCCTCCTCCAGGCTGACGCGCCCCTGGCGGTAGAGCTGGTAGAGGGATTCGTCGAAGGTCTGCATGCCGGCGACGCCGCTCTGGCGCATAGCCTCCTTGATGCTCTCGATCTCGCCCTTGAGGATCAGGTCGGAGATGTAGCGGGTCTGGCGCATCACCTCCACCGCCGGGGCCCGGCCCCCGTCCTTGGCCGGGATCAGGCGTTGGGAGACCACGGCCAGCAGGTTAAGGGCCAGGTCCATGCGCACCTGCTGGCGGTGATTCTCCGGGAAGAAGCTGAGGATGCGGTCGATGGTCTGGTTGGCGTTGTTGGCATGCAGGGTCGAGACGCACAGGTGGCCGGTCTCGGCATAGGCCAGGGCGTGCTTCATGGTCGCCGCGTCGCGGATCTCGCCGATGAGGATGACGTCCGGGGCCTCGCGCATGGCGTTCTTCAGCGCCGCCTCGTAGGACATCGTATCAATGCCCACCTCGCGCTGGTTGACGATGGACTTCTGGTGCTGGTGGGTGAATTCAATGGGGTCTTCGATGGTGAGAATGTGCCCGCGGTTGTTGCGGTTGCGGTAGTCGATCATCGCCGCCAGGGTGGTGGACTTGCCCGAGCCGGTGGCGCCCACCACCAGCAGCAGGCCGCGCTTGGCGCTGATCAGCTCCGCCAGGACCGGGGGCAGGGAGAGCTCCTCGAAGGTCGGGATGCGGTCCTTGATGTAGCGGATGACCATCGCCGGCCCGCCCCGCTGGCGGAAGACGTTGACCCGAAAACGCCCCGTGCCCTTTAGTTCCACCCCCAGGTTGCACTCCCAGGTCTGGGCCAGCTCCCGCTGCTGGCCCTCGTCCATCACCGAATGGGCCAGGGCCAGGATCTCCTCGCCGGTCAGGGCCCGGTCGCCGAACGGCAGCAAGCTCCCATCCACCTTGAGATGCGGCCGCGCCCCCTCGCTGAAAAAGAGATCCGAGCCATGTTTGGCGGCCATGACTTTGAGAAAAGGGTCCAGGTTCACGGTCTTTAGAGCCTCGGGGAGACGGGAGATCGGACTGTGCAGGGAAGCCGGGGTTGGCGTCAAGCCCGAAGGTTGCGGTAGGGGGAGGGGTCATCGCCAGTCAGACCCCATGGTTCAGGCGGGCTTGGCATCCCCTTCCGATATTAGTTCCTTAAATCAGGACGATGATGAACGACAATGTCTGTCGGATGACATGATTTCTGAGCGCGGGTTCACTAAACGTCCATCCTCCGTCGGAAGCGATCGGGTCTTACCTACCCTCACGCGGGAACAAGGGGCTCCCGCAGCGGTTGCAGAAGGCGGCGTTGGCCTCGTGGCGGGACTTGCCGCAGTGGGGGCAGTCGTGTTGGAGTTGGCCCTCCTGGCGCAGGGCCTGGGTCAGCTCGGCGGTGAAGATGCCGGTGGGGACGGCGATGATGGAATAGCCGGTGATCATGACCAGGGAAGCGACCATCTGCCCCAGGGGCGTCTTGGGCGTGATGTCGCCGAAACCCACCGTGGTCAGGGTCACCACCGCCCAGTAGATACTGGTCGGGATACTGGTGAAGCCGTTGGCCGGGCCCTCGATGACATACATCAGGGTACCGAAGACCGTCACCAGGGAGGAGACGGCGACCAGGAAGACAATGATCTTACGCCGGCTGGCGCGCAAGGCGGTGAGCAGGAAGTTGGCCTGGGCCAGATACTGGCGCAGCTTAAGCACGCGGAAGATGCGGATCATACGGATGACCCGCACGATCAGCAGATACTGGGCGTCATCAAAGGCCAGGGCGAGGAAGGCCGGCAGCACCGCCAGGAGGTCGATCAGGCCAAAGAAGCTGAAGGCGTAGCGCAGGGGTTTGGGCGAGGAATAGAGGCGCAAGGCGTATTCCAGGGCGAAGAGGGCGGTGAAGCCCCATTCCAGGGCATGGAAGAGATCGCGGTAGGCCAGATGGATGGCCTGGATGCTGTCCAGCATCACCACCACCAGGCTGGCCAGGATGGTCAGCAGCAGGGCGGTGTCGAAGCGCTGGCCCGCCTGGGTGTCGGACTCGAAGATGATTATATACAGGCGCTGGCGCCAGGTTAATGAGTTGCGCATGAGCTTGGTCCCCAATTTTTGCCTCACACAAACCGTCATAGGGTCAATCCGCGCCCCAGACGATGGCAGACCCCTGTGGCGTCTGCCACGCCAATCGTCATGAGGGGGCACCCCACACCCCAGAAGATGACAAGCTCTGCTGATGTGTTTCACGCTAATGTGCGCTATCGACGGATGCATTGCGAGATGCCATGAATTGCTTTGCCCTCCTTGACGACCGCGCAGCCACCGCGGCGAAGCCCACCAGCCGGCTCTACACCGGCTTGGTGCGGGAATGCCGGTGCGAAGATCCCGGGCGCCTGGAAGCGGTCTGGGCCGAAGCGGAACGGGAGATGCGTGCCGGCCGGCACGTGGTGGTCCTGGCCGATTATGAATGGGAGCGGGTGAACAAGGGTGGGAGTCGGGGGACCAGGCATGGGAGGCGGGGGAGCGGGGTGCCCTGCGCCTGCTGCTCTTCACCGACCTGCGACACCTGTCCAGCCAGGAGGTTGAAAGCTGGCTGGCGGCGCGGGAGGTGGAGGCCCTGGCCGACAGGGCGGGCCCCCCTTCCACTCCCTCTCCTGCCACCACTCCCGCCCCCACCGCCAGTATTGGCCCTGGCCCGAGTTCCTGCCCCAACTCCAGCTCCAGCCCTAAACCTTGCCCTAACCCTCTTGCTGGCACCAACTGTGGCCTCGGCGCCGGCTTAGACTCAGGTGCCAGCTACGGCCCCAACTCCCAACCTCGCCCGGCCCCCGCTGGCGTTTTCGATGTCCACCCCAGCCTGGGAGCGGAAGCATTCAGCGCCGCCCTGGACCGCATCCAGGCATTGATCCTCGCCGGGGAGACCTATCAGGTCAATTTCACCTATCGCTTGGACTTTCAGACCTTTGGTTCCCCCTTCAGCCTCTATCGTCGGCTGCGGGCGAGCCAGCCGGTACCCTTCGGGTCCTTCCTCGCCCTCCCGCCCGGGCCTGGCACGGGTACTGGCACAGGCTCTGGTGTAGGCATCGGCCAAGGTATTGGCCTAGGAACTAGCGTCGGTCCTTGCAACCAATCTGGCACGATCACCAGTATCGACAGCGGCACTCTTACTGGCAACTTCACTGGCGAACCGACCTGGATTCTCTCCTGTTCCCCCGAGCTCTTTCTTCGTCATCAGGGGGGGCGGCTCACGGCCCGGCCGATGAAGGGCACGGCGCCGCGCGGGGCCGATGCCGCGACCGATGCCACCTTGGCGCGCCAACTCAGCGCCGACGCCAAGACCCGGGCGGAAAACCTGATGATCGTCGATCTGCTACGCAACGACCTCGGGCGCCTGGCCCGCGCCGGCGGCGTGCGGGTACCCGCCCTGTTCCAGGTGGAGGCCCATCCCAGCCTGTGGCAGATGACCTCCACCATCGAGGCGGAATTACCCCCCGGGGTGACCTTCCCCCAAGTGCTGCGCGCCACCTTCCCCTGCGGCTCCATCACCGGCGCCCCCAAGCACCGCACCATGCACTGGATCCGCCAGCTCGAATCCCGGCCTCGGGGGCTCTATACCGGCGCCATCGGCTGGATCGATCTCCCCCCGGCTCCCGGTGAGTTGGCGCATGCCCAGGGTGACTTCTGCCTCTCGGTCGCCATTCGCACCCTCACCCTGGGCGCCCCGACGGTGAGCGGTTCGCCCCTGGCGCCGCGGCCGGGGACCCTGGGCATCGGCGCCGGTATCGTCAGCGACAGCCAGGCGGACCAGGAATACGCCGAGTGCCAGTTGAAGGCCCGTTTCCTCACCGCCCTCGACCCGGGTTTCAGCCTCTTCGAGACCCTCCATGCCACCCGCAGCGACGGCATCCGCCATCTCGATCGGCATCTGGCGCGCCTCCGCCGCAGCGCCGAGTGCCTGGGATTTCGCCTGCCCTTGGCGGAAATTCGTGCGGCCCTGACCGCCGCGATTGCCGCCTTGTCCCCCGGCCACCCCTGGCGACTGAAATTGGAACTGCGCAAGGATGGGAGTTTCACCCTCAGTCAGGCCCCCCTCGAACCCCTGCCCCCGAGGCCGGTCGGCCTGCTGATCGCCCCGGAGCCCATGGACGAGGCCGACCCCCTCCTCGCGCACAAGACCAGCCATCGCGCCCCTTATGACGCCGCCATCGCCACCGCCGTGCGCCAGGGGGCCTTCGACATGCTCTTTTGCAATCGCCAGGGTCTGGTGACCGAGGGCGGACGCACCAATCTCTTCGCCTTCCTCGACGGGGCCTGGCTG
>JAGVUH010000464.1 GCA_019136395.1 Gammaproteobacteria bacterium | reverse complement strand
GACCTTGGTTGTCCTCCTGGTCCTCTCGGCCCTGCCGCTGGGGGTACATCTGGGCTTTCGCGCGCCCCGCATCCGTGAAACCGGCTCGCCGGCCGACCATGGTCTGGTCTATGAAGTCATCTGGATTCCCACGGTGCGTGGCCGGCGGCTTCATGGCTGGTGGTTGCCGGCGCCTGGCGCCCAAGGCACCCTGGTACTGGTGCATGGCTGGGGCGGCAATGCCGAATTGATGCTGCCTTTGGCGGTGCCGCTGCGGCGTGCCGGCCTGAACTTACTGCTGTTCGACGCGCGCAATCACGGGCGCAGCGATGCCGACACCTTTTCCTCGCTGCCCCGCTTCGCCGAGGATCTCGGTGCCGCCATCGCCTGGCTCAAACAACAGCATCCCCGGCGGAGCACCCGCGTCGCCGTGCTGGGTCACTCGGTCGGCGCTGGCGCGGCCTTGTTCGCGGCCACGTCCAACCGGGACATCGCGGCGGTCATCAGCATTGCCGCCTTCGCTCACCCGGCCGAGGTCACGGCGCGATCTCTCGCGCCGCTGCGTTTGCCGAGAGGGGTCACGGCCTGGGTGATCCGGTATGTCGAATGGGTGATCGGCCACCGCTTTGACACCATCGCGCCGGTCGGGAGTATCCGACGGGTCCCCTGTCCCGTCCTGCTGGTGCATGGTCAGGCCGATACGCTGGTCCCCGTCGAGGATGCCCGCCGGATCTTCGCCCAGGCGCATCAGGGCCGTACGCGTCTGCTCGAGGTCCCGGATGCCGGGCATGATTCGGTCGAACGGATCGAGGATCACCTCGATGCGTTGCTGGCCTTTCTGCGCGAGACCGGTGTGCTTGGTCCCGAGACGGCCGCAACCCCGCCCTCTCCGCCTTAGGCGGGGCTGAACCCACCTGCTGTCAAAGTGCTCGCCGAGCAACGGCGCCACGGCCGGCGCTGGTTGAAAATAATTTCCGAGTGGTCTGCTGCGATGATTGTCAATGACGTCCCTGCCGTCCCTGCCTAAACTGTTCAGTCATTCACCCCTTCACGTCGCCTGGCCTGCCCCCATAGCTTGGGTGTGCTTCATGCAGGTCCGGGGCAACCTGCCATTGGAGCCCGTCTATGACCGAACCCACACCCTCCGGCTCGCGGCTAGAGTATTTCCCTATCTCCTTCTTCGCCATGGTGATGGGCCTGTCCGGCCTGACCATCGGCTGGGAAAAGGCCCAACACGTCCTGGGCTGGCATCTGGGGATCTCCCCCTGGCTGGCCGGGACCACGCTCCTGGTCTTCGCCGTGCTTGCGTTGCTTTACGGCACCAAGGTGGTCCGTCATCGGGTCTCGGTCCTCGCCGAGTTACGCCATCCCGTCAAGCTCAACTTTTTCCCGGCCATCTCCATCAGTCTGTTGTTGCTGAGCATCGCCTATTTGCCCCTGCATGCGGAGTTGTCCCGCGGGCTGTGGCTGGCGGGCACCCTGCTGCAACTGGTGCTGACCCTCTATGTCATCAATGTCTGGATGCACCATGAGCACCTGAGAATCCCGCACCTAAATCCGGCCTGGTTCATTCCGGTGGGGGGCAACGTCCTGGTGCCGGTGGCGGGGACCAGCTTTGGCTATGGGGATATCTCCTGGTTCTTCTTCAGCTTTGGCATGCTGTTCTGGATCGTGCTGCTGGCCATCGTCTTCAATCGTATTCTCTTCCATGACCCCATCGATGAGCGTCTGCTGCCGACCCTGTTCATCCTGATCGCTCCCCCCGCCGTGGGCTTCATCGCCTATAGCCGGCTAGTGCCGGAGATCGACACCTTTGGGCGGATGCTCTATTTCAGCGGGCTTTTCCTGACCCTGTTGCTCTTCACCCAGGCCCCGCGCTTCCTGCGGCTGAAATTCTTCCTATCCTGGTGGGCCTACTCCTTCCCCCTGGCCGCCATCAGTATCGCTAGTCTGGTGATGTCCGAACGTACCGGCACCGCCTTTTATCGCGATCTGGGTCTGGGTCTGCTGGTCCTGCTCACCCTCATCGTCATCCTTCTGCTGGTCAAGACCGCCATGGCAGTGAAGCGGGGGGCTATTTGCGTCCCGGGGCATTGACGGATGTTAAAGGCAGCTGCGCCAGATGTGGGACGTTGAGGCCAGAGTTGAGCACCTTCGGGGTATAGAGAGACTCCCCTGTCTCTTGCTGCCGATGGAGTCTTATAGTTTCCCGCCTCGGTCAGCCGGTTTCCCGGCGCGCTCCTCTCCGCTCGAGGTTCATCATGTCCTTACCCCGCTCCCTGTTGATTCCCGGGTTATTGTTGCCGGCCCTGGTCGCGCTGGCGGCGGGAGAGCCGCTCCACCTGCAACCGGCACAGATCCGCGCCCTAGGCATCGAGACGCAGGTCCTGGGGGAGAACCTGGAGGTACGCCCCAGCCGCCTGCCCGCCCGGGTGGTGATCCCCACCGATCAGATCCGCCTGGTCTCGGCCCCGGTCGCTGGCCTGATCGAGCGACTAACGGTGGCCACCGGGGCCTGGGTCAAGAAAGGGGAGGTCGTCGCCAACCTCTCCAGCCCCGAGGCTTTGACCCTGCAACGGGACGCCATGGAGGCCCAGACCCAGTCGCTGCTGCTGCACCAGAACCTCAAGCGCGATATCCAGTTGTTCTCCGAGGGGCTGATCCCCGAGTCGCGCCTCCAGGCGACCCGCGCCGCCGCCGGCCAGGCCGAGGCCCATGCCAGCGAGGCCCAGCAGCATCTGGCCATGGCGGGCATGGTCGGCCGGAGTGGCGGTCCCCTGGCGCTGGCCTCGCCCATCAATGGCGTGGTGCTGGAAAAGGAGGTTGCCCTGGGTCAGCGGGTCGAGGCGGCGGCGGTCATCTATCGCATCGCCCAGCTCAAGCCCCTCTGGCTGGAGATCCAGGCACCCACGG
>JAGVUH010000039.1 GCA_019136395.1 Gammaproteobacteria bacterium | reverse complement strand
CATCCGGCGCCTCTTCGCCGGCATCCCCTGGCGCAACTTCACCGGCAACGACCTGGCGGAGGCCGAGGGCTATTACGCCAGCGTGCTCTATGCCTTTCTGGCCAGCCTCGATGCCGAGGTCATTCCCGAGGACATCAGCAATCACGGTCAGGTGGATCTCACCGTCAGGATCGCCGGCTACACCTATGTCATGGAGATCAAGTTGCGGCGTGACGCCCTCCCGGCCGGTCCCGCGGACCCGGGCGGCGCCAACCCGGCCCTCGCCCAGATCCAGGCCCGCGGTTACAGCGCCAAGTACCGTGGCGCTCCCGGCAAGGGCCTGTTCGAGGTGGGGTTGGTCTTTGGCCGCGCGGAACGTAACCTCGTCCAGGCGGACTGGCGGGCGGTGGGGGCCTGAGACGCTGCTGATTCGTCACACCGGCCTTGCGGCAAGACACCCAAGGGTCTGGGCTACCGTCTTCCCACTTGATACCCCGGAAGCAATTTCTGGTTCGAGACCGGCAACCTCAGGGTAGTTAAAGGTAGTTTTTAGGAGGCCCCGGCTGATCGTCAGTTGCCTAAGCTTCTGTATCTATTTAAAATCGCCAGCGTTCCTGACCAGGTCCGCCAAGCCTAAGGCCTGAATCTGTTCCGCCAGAGCCAGTTGGCGTTCCCCGGGATAGATGACCACCAGGCGGTCGAGTTGCAGCGTATCCATGGCCGCGCGCATGGATTTCGTCAGCTTGGGACTGGCCGTGTATTTGATCTCGAAGCCCAGCCGCCGTACTCCGCTGGTCACCAGCAGATCGAGTTCCGCGCCGGCATGGGTGGCCCAGAACCAGGCATCCTCCCGGTCAACGCCCAAGGCGCGCAGCGTCTCCTCCAGGGCGAATCCCTCCCAGGAACTGCCCAGCTTGGGATGATGGCGCAGGGCATCCAGGTCACTGATCCCCAACAGGGTGTGCAGGAGCCCTGAATCGCGAAAAAACAGCTTGGGCGCCTTAACCTGGCGCTTGCCCACGTTTTCGTGCCAGGGCCTTAGCAGTCGCACCATGAAGGTCGCCTCAAGGATGTCGAGATAACCCCGGACCGTGGTATCGGCCGCCCCAAAGGAACGTCCCAGCTCGGAAAAATTGAGCAGTTGCCCATGGTAGTGGGCCAGCATCATCCAAAAGCGGCGCAGCGATTGGGGGGGGATGCCAATCCCCAATGCCGGCAGATCACGCTCCAGGAAGGTGGCGACGTAATCCTTGCGCCACTGGTAACTGTGCCCCTCGCTGGTGGCCAGAAAGGCCGGTGGGAAACCGCCGCGTGCCCAGAGAGTCCGCAGGGCGGGCGCCCCGGTCTCGGTCAACTGGAAGGGCGTCAATTCCAGATGGCCGATGCGGCCCGCCAGCGTCTCCGAGGACTGGCGGATCAGGTCCCGCGAGGCGCTGCCCAGGATCAGAAATCGGGCCGGGTTGCCCGGCCGATCGACCAGCACCCGCAGGATCGGGAAGAGCTCCGGAAAGCGCTGGACCTCGTCGATGATCACCAGGCCCCGCAAGTCCTGAAGCGCCAGCTTGGGTTCCGCGAGTGCCGCCAGATCGGTGGGGTCCTCCAGATCGAAGCGGACCACTAGAATATCGGACAGCTCCTCGGCGTACATCCGCGCTAGGGTCGTCTTGCCGCACTGGCGCGGTCCGAGTAAAGCCACCACCGGATGGATCTCGAAGTAGCGGGTGATCTGGGCCAGGTAGCGTTCACGTCTCATGATTGAAAATTCAGTATCACAAACCGAGATTTCAATGATACACCTGCTTACCAGTCTGGACCCTGTTAACAAGAGAAAAAAATGGCTTCGTTTCGCAAAACCCGCTCTTTCGCGGCCAGCTTTTAATGGCTTCGATTCGTAAAATGCCCTTTTCGCACGCCGCGACCGCCATGGCCAGCCGGTGGTCGTCCTGGTCGACGAATACGACAAGCCCATCCTCGACAACATCGACCGGCCCGAGGCGGCCGCCGACATCCGCGAGGGGTTGAAGAACCTCTACTCGGTGCTCAAGGCCCAGGACGCCAACCTGCAATTCGTGTTCATGACCGGGGTAACCAAGTTCAGCAAGGTCAGCCTCTTCTCCGGGCTCAACCAGTTGAACGACCTCACCCTGGATGCCCGCCATGCCACCCTCTGCGGCCACACCCAGCGGGACCTGGAGACCACCTTCGCCGCCCACCTGGCGGGGGTGGACCGGGAGGAACTGCGCCGCTGGTACAACGGCTACGGCTTCCTGGGCGAAGCGGTTTACAACCCCTTCGATATCCTGCTCTTCATCGCCAAGGGGCACAGCTACCGCAACTACTGGT
>JAGVUH010000036.1 GCA_019136395.1 Gammaproteobacteria bacterium | reverse complement strand
AGCCGAAGCTTTTTCTAACTCATTTTGATAGCTATCAATCTCTACACGAATTTCTGCAATACGCTTAGGGTTGTCGGTGGCGGCACGTGTTGCTGTAACTTGATGATAGATTGTGCTCCGCACATGATTTCGCTCGCCATCCAACTGTGCCTTGATCGCAAATCGCGCCGTTCCCTGGCGGCTGTCCGAGAAGGTTAGTAATCGGCGACCGCCAAAAGGCCCGTTTGCGGCTTCACCCTCCCCGCGCGGATTGTGCTCTAACAGGGTGGGTATGGACACACTCAGCAGGAACGGCGCGCCGACTCGCGCCGGCCGGAAATTCTCTTGCGGAAAGTGCTCAATGGCCCCGCAACGGGGACAGGTGAAGGCGCCGGTTTCCGGGAACAGCAGACCGAGCGGCAGTCCGCCACCGGGCTTGTTAGTCCAAGTCCGATCTCCGGTATTCAGCCAAATCGTGAGAGCGCCCTGACATGACGGTCCAGTCACTAGCCGGGGCTTCACATCCCCTACGGGGAGAACAGCGGTTTCGACCTCTACTTCCTCCTCGTTGGTTAGTTCTTCGAACTCCTGCTGAAACTCGTCACGGTCGCGCTCAAAGACCTGCGGGTCCAAACGCTGATCTCGCATGAATTCTTCTACCGCCAAAAATTCGGCACCACAGGTTGCGCACAGGACCATCTCGTAAACTGGCGCTTCGCAGTGATCACAGCGCTCCCGGCGCTCCAGGAACATGCGACCGAAGGGCCAAGCCGCCGAATCCAGGGCTGTACCCTGCCTCCCGCTGCACCCGACATTGGCGCAAGCCCAAAGCCCACTCTGTGTCCGGTGGAACAGATGCCCCCGCAATGGCAAAAAGCTCTCCTGCTTTGGTTGGTCCTTCCGGGCCATGGCATCCAGATAACGTAAAGCGAGATGTTTCATCCGCTCGGGGAGCGGGCCGCTGGGCGCCAGCAAACGCACCGTTATTTCGGTCAGCGTCCCCGCGTCATTGGCGAGGAATTGCCTCAGGTTTCTTGCAACTGGAGCCCTCGCGAACGCAGCGAGACGTTCATCGTGCGTCATCGTCTCGATTTGATCGATCGGCGGTAAGGGCTGGTTGTTGTTCACCCAGCGTTTGTCCAGGGGCGGAATAAGTCGTTGTCCTGAGATCACTGACACTTGCCGATCAGCAATGCCAGCAAGGTCAGCAAGGAAACGCGCCAGCGCCGCACCCGTATCCTTGGCTTCGCCGATGGTGGCCGACGTGGCCACGAAACGTACCTGGTCCGGTGTCACGCCGAAGGCGTGCAGTACGCGACGCAATAGCAACGCGATCTCCGCGGCTTGGGAGCCGACGTAGGTGTGCGCCTCATCGAGTACGATCCAGCGCAACTTGCCTTGGGATGCATCCAGGATCGGCCGATCGTCCGCGCGTACCAGCATGTACTCCAGCATCGTCGCGTTAGTAACCAGGATTGGGGGCGGTTCGGCTCGGAGTAGCTGCCGGCTCAAGACCTCCTCCCGGTGCTGCCGCTGTTGGTTTGCCGGTACGTTCGCCGGCGTTTCGCCGTTGTATAGGCAGAAACGCACTCGACCGTTAAAAGCAGAAGTCCAAGCCCGTAGCCGATCCCTTTGGCTGTTGATCAGGGCGTTGAGCGGATAAAGAAATAGCGCTTGGGTACCGAGTAACTTCGGGCCACCATCGAACTGCCTGACGAGGTCATCGAGAATCGGCACCAGGAAGCATTCGGTCTTGCCCGAGCCGGTACCACTGGTTACGACCACGGACCGTGGTGGATCTTCCCTGAGCATGCGCCATGCCTCGAACTGGTGCAGGTGTGGCAGCCAGGTTTTGCGAAACGCGTTATCCCGATAAGCTTCAGCAGGCGCATCCATTGCGTCCACCAGCCGGGCGTCCAGGAGCTTGCCCGCGAGGTCAGCCATGGTCTGGCTGGCAGGTTCCCATCCGAACATCGCCTCGAATACCGGGTCGGCGAGGAAGCTCCCCTCGACTCCCGGGCCGTGCTCAAAACTCGTGCGGAGATACTCACGAAGCGGTTTGGAAGTGACGCCCATCTGGCTCAAGACGGCTCGCGCAGCCCGCCGCCATAGCTGGGTGGAGAGCGATTCGAAGTAGTCAGGTGCGGTCATCACTTAACCCTCCCAGCAGTCAGGGGAATGCACAAGCATATGCCCAAGCAACAGCGTCAATGCCAAGCGGTAGGCTTTGTCAAACCAGCATTTATCGAAGGTGCGGAGACTCGCGATCTCATAAACAACCCTCGGGGGGGCCGTCAGCCCATAAGCACTGACCATCGCCGCGGCGATAGGCGCATTCTGCACGGGTTTGCGATAGCCCGTACCATGAGGTGTATCGACAATTAGCTGCGCTGACACGGGGTGAGCCTGGATCTGCTGCTCGACCCATGTCGAGAGTGCAGGTCCCTGCGGCCAGTTGTTGTCATCAACCTTAGCGTGCAGCAACTCCTGATGCACCTGAAGGAGGCATTGTCTCAGTAAAACCCGGCCCTGGGCTGTTGACGCCACCCCCAAATCTTTCGTCTCGCCCTTTTTCAACCAGCCGTGGATATCCCAGCAGACCAGCTCACGCACGACATCCAGATATGGATATTGCTCGCCCGCCTTACCCAGTACCGCTGAGATTGAATTCCAGATCAAGACATCGCAATCTGTCAGTTGCTGAAGCTGATCGCGCAGCGCACTAACATGCCGACGAATCGCCTGTAACCAGGCACGAATTGGCAGTAGGCGCCAGGAGAACGGCAGACGCTCGAACAATGCCAGCAGTCCGGGAACATCCGCGGGGTTCTCCTTCAACAGCGTCATGACGACTGCTTCTGGCTCCCCTACTAACTGCGGTAAAAGATCCATAGACGACGGTGGCAGATCCGAGAAGGCATGGATGAGGGTAAGAGCCAGCTCCCAATCCGGAGAAAGGCAATCGTCCCGAAGAGTTCTGACACTCTTCTTCAACACGGCAACACGCAGAAGAGGGTCGCTGAGCCGAATGGCACCCCGAAGATTCCGGCCGGCCAACGTCTCTAAGTGATTCTCTTCATCTACGGACGGCGCTATTTCGGAGTCCACTGTGATCAGTAAGGGCCGGGTACGATTCCAATCCCCATCCCAGGCTGTCACCATCCAAGGACCATCCTCAAGCCTATGCTCCTCTATCGACCATTCGCCGGTTGGTACACCCTCCGAAAGGGACGGCTGAAGTTCCCGATTCCCGTTCGCCGGCGCCCACAATGGAAAAATCTCCACTCGTAATTTGCCTAGGGGCTCGCCATTGATACGCGCCAGCGATGCGGTATCGAGCCTGACTGCCCGTCGATCAGGGGTCGGCTCCAAGGCCAAGTCGTAGCGTCCGACTCGAATACTGCCCGGCGTATTGTTAATGCTCGGACCTTCGATTCGCAGTGTGATGAAGGCATCAAGGTCCTTGGACGCTGACAACATGGTCAACAGATCGTCCTGAAGTTCGAGCAGATCGATCTCGTTAATCCTTCCCGAGGTACCTACCACTTGCGGGATTGGCGCTCTTACCCAGACCGCATGAGCTAAATCAGGGGAGAGATCTGAAGCATTGAGCGCCCCGGTCAGGATGTAACGTCCCCCGCCCAGTGGGGACATAACCCGCGCTCGGACACCGCTTAGACGGTCCCAAGGTACCAAGGCGCCTTGGCTCAGCACCTTTCCCGACGGATCAAGAAAGCGTTGCCCCCCGGCGGGAAACGGCACTGTCAACCGGCTCTCGCCCCCCGATGGCCAGCGGATGCTCAGTGTTACCGATTCTGGAGGTTCCCCTGAGCATCGCATGTCGATCAGGGTCCCCGACTGACCAGGCGTCTCGATCCGCTTCCAGTCTACGGTGATCGGGGTGTCGATTACGCCGACTAAAGCCGAAGGCCCATTTACCCGAACGCGTCCACCGTTGGCCGTCATCCTGGGCTCGTAAGACAACGAGAGGCTCTCCGGCAGAATTCCGATCCTGGTACGAAACCGCAGCTTTCCCTGTTCAACGTAGCGAAGCTCGCCGTCTCCAATGCAGTCTGCGCTCAAGGCCCGCCAGTGTTGGGCAGCACCAACCAGTGAGCGCCAGTGCAGATGTTGTGGCGAAACAGGTCGTATCGATCCCTCCTCGCTGATCGCGAAGAGCTTCGGTACGCCGAGGTACTGGGAAACAGAGGCACGAGCGATGGTCAACAGCTTACCGTGGAGCTGGAACGAGTCTTCTTCTGCTGCATCGGACCGCGTGACGACACTGCATAGATCGTCCCGGTCGCTGACGACGCGCACTTGGCCCACCACGCGAAATAGGGTGCGCCCTAGCTCGGAAAGCTCGCCGATCACCTCGACCTCGGTATCGCCCTCGGCGTGCAGACTGGCTGCGCGTGGAACGGCGATCCACGCCATCGGATAGCGGGTTTTGATCGACCCTTGTCCTCGGAAGCGCAATTCATGTCCACTGCCATCAGCATCGACGAAGATCCAAGGCAGGTCCTCCAATGGCTCGCCGCCTTGAAGCGGTACCAGCGCCGACGAAGAGATCTGGGGACGGGTGGACAACTGAAACGATGCGCTTGCCTGAACCCCCGTCCAGGTCGTAACTCGCTTGGAGCGCTCCAAGAGCACCCCCGTCTGGCAAGGTGTCGCCCATCCCAGCACGACAGGAGCCGTCTGGGAGTTGCGCAGCAGCAGCTCCAAACGCCCGTTAGGCTCACCTCCGAAAGCCGCGCAGGCGTCCTGGCGCGGCAGCAACCCGGGTAGATCCACTTCCGCCCGCAGCTGCCATCCAGCTCCCCGGTTGACCAGCGTGCGAAGTAGTTGAAACCGTCCCTTTCCCGTCTGGGCAAGCCCCGCGGCCGTGGATACTAGCCCTTCGAGAAAACTCTGGGCCGTCAGATCCGAGAGCTCCAACGGAAACTGGTCTCGCCACCTCGGTTGAATATGATTCAGGGTAGCAATTGGGTCGCTCTGGCTTACGACCTGCTGCTGCAAGGCCCAGACCGCATCGACAATCTGAGCCGCAAGCTCGTAGACCACATCCTGTCGAAGGCTCTTCGGCAAGTATGCAGCTGCCTGAGCCGCCAAAGTCGCCGAGTCGATTCCAGCGAACCTGTAGGTCTGGACATCCTTCAAAAGATTGCGGAAATAGCGCCGCAAGGCAGCCCCTTCGTGTTGAAGGAACTGCATTGGCAAACCGCCTTCACAGGCGAGCGTGAGCAGGAAAATCCGTGCCTGCCCTACCCGCAGCAGCGGCCGGTGCCAGAATCGCAGTCCGCGCTGCACGAGGTCCTGCAAAACGGGATAGGCAAGGTCTGGCGCGTGAGTTGCCGAGAGAATATCCGCATAGCGCAACTGACCACCGCTATATCGGCGCCGTATCCATTCCGCCGCGAACAGGCAAAACAGAGCACCAGGTGCATCGCGAAGGCATCCTTGCTTGATCGCCCTGTCCAAAACCGGACCTGTCAGTTCGGCCAGAGACGCGTAATCCGCTTCGGTACAACGATAGGCATACAGAGGCCGCTGATCAGGTTGATTCAGCGCATGGCGTTGAAGTAGTGCATCGATCCAGATCCGTGCTTCGTTGGGCATCGCTAGGCTCATCGCTCTTGAGTACCTTGCAGTAGAAGTGGTGCCAGTGGTAGTGGAGAAATGCGGTTCCTAGCCCAGAAACCTCCCTTCGTGTGCCCAATGCACTTCAGTGACTATTATTAAGGGCACACCTTGAATTTGGTATTCGACGGCTTTTTGGATTTTTCTACCGAAGGTCTCATGTGCCCAGCTATCGGTAACGTAGCTTCCAATTACTAAATAGTTTAATGACTTAGTGACGCTGTTCGCAATGATGCCACCCCGTGATTCGACCGCCTCCTGGCACTGTCTTCGTGTTCCGTATGCGAATGTGCCGGTAAACAGGAAAGATCGCGCCGGAAAGGTGATGGGTTTCAGAGGGTGATTGACCGGAAGCGTAGTGGGCTTTGCCAGTTCACCGATCTCGGACTGTTCGCCGGTGATTCCACGGAGTGTCTGTAGCAAGTCGGAAGCTTCGTCAGCATCTAAAACCCCATCCGCTAGGATGGTAGATACCTTGCTAAGGAGGTTGCCAATAATCGGGTTCTGGCTTGCGGCGCGATTCTGGATCAGCCAGCTGAGTAGGAATTCTGCTTCGCCTTGAGAAATGACCCCGTCTGCGGTCAGCCCCTTGCTCAGGCCAATTAGGGTGTCGATTTGGCGATCATCGATGTTCTTTCGGTTGAATCTATTGAAGATATCCATGAATCCTCCTAATTAAGCCAAGGCTTTTAATTTTGGTTGCGCTAGACACTAGTCAGAAAGGGTTTATAACACCCTTTCTCCCGGAATTTAAGACATCAATTCCGACAAAATCCGACGAAATCCGACATTTCCATCGAGATTTTCTATGCATATATAAGTAAATTCTATTGCCTGAAGTTTACCTCACATCCGCCCCCGCCCCACCAGATCACCCACCGCTTCGACCGAATCGGCATTGATCCCGCCTCCATCACGCTGGCCTCATCCCCTTCGCCCCCCCTCGGCCCGTCGCCTTTGTCAGTCCCATCACCTCATGGCTAGCAAATACCTGGCGGACATCGGACCCAGCACCACCGCGTTAGTCCCCCGCGCCGCCAAGGCGACCCCGCGTCCACCATCATCTTGGTAATGGCAGCGCCCAGTTGCTCATCGTTGATGCGTCCCCGTAAAAAGACCAGGGTAAACGCCGAGTACGCACTGCTACACGACGGCCGGCACCTGGTACGTTTCGATCAGGTCGTCGAAGTCATGAACCGGACCGGCCATGATCTGCCATCGCTCTATCGCGAAACTTCCCTCGGTGGACTCGCGCGCATCTTCAACGCCAACGGCAATCCCGGCTCGACGCTTCACCGGGTCACGGGCCAGTAATCGGCCGTAGGTTCAGCGGTCACAGCGGTGCGGGAAGAGGGTGCTGCGGCGGATCTTGCCCAGCGCGCGGCCGCAGGGGCCGCGCCTCAGCCTTGTCCGGGATCGCATTGGCGGACATAGTCCTTGAGGCGGTTGCCGAATTCGGTGAGCACCTTGATGGCCTCGTAATCCATGATGGCGTAAACAGATTCACCAGGACCAACCAATCCCCTTGGAGGGGATTGGGGCAGACACCGGCAAAGAAGAAACCATCGGCCTCCAGACCCTCGGCCAGGGCCGGTGTCCCCGCATCTCCCTGGGATAGACGGATCTGGATCTGTTCGAGGCCTTGTTTTCGGAACTCTCGACTCAAATGCAAGATGCGTCCCAGGCTCTCGGGACCCGTGCGGGGCACCTGGATGATGCCGTTCTTGAGGGAGAGGTTGGTCCTGGCCACCATGATCCCCGGGTCAGGATTGTCTGGTACGCCTTCACACCCCTCCACGGGCAGTTCCAGATGGCGGGCAATCGCTTCCAGCATGGCCCGGTGGTGGTCGGGCATGTACCAGGGAGCCAGGGTGCGGGGAGTTAGGCTCTGGTACATGTGAAGGAGGCTGACCCGTTGGGCGGACTCGGCGTGAAGCATGCGGTATTGCTGATCGCCAAGGACTTGGCCCACCAGTAGGGCACTGTCCCTCATGCCCATTTCTACGGCAATTGTTTGGCTTTGGACATGGGGCGTGACCGCATCGCCGTAGGTGCCCACCCACTGGCGCCGACCGATCTCGGCATAGAGTTCGGAGAGAATGGACTTGCTGCATCCGGGTAGGCGCAGGCCAGGATCCATGAAAACCATGCCGATTTCACCCTGACGGCTTTCCGGTTCGTCGGGATGCAAGGCTCCATGGCCCACCAGGGTTCCATCCGGGGTGTGGGCACCCACCGAATGGAGTGTGCCGGACGCCAACATGGCCTCCAGGCGATCCGGGTAATAGATATCCGTATAGGTGTAGTGTTAGCCGTATGCCCGATAGCTCAAGCGGATGATGTCCAGCGCATCGTTGGGCTCAATAACACGCACCCTGGTTTCTGGGGCGTCTCGGCGGCGTGGGGGGAATGGTGCCGCCACCCTTTCCTCGGGTTCGCCGGGCGATGGATACCTGCGTGATGGCATCGACTTCGCCTTGCCAGACGCCCGCGACGGCCCCCACCAGATCCGCTTGCGCCACGGTCGCGCTGGGGCCGGACCAACCTCTTCCGCCCCAACCACCTCCGCGGTGGTCAACGGCGCGGCGCAGTGGACACATGGACCGGCGTCGGGAGAGGCGAAGGCTACCCTATTGAGGCTGAAAGGCGGCCTCGATGGTTGGAGCGTCGAGAGTAGGATCTCCCCCATGCGCCAACTGGTTGGGGTATGCGTGCCGTGGCAGCAAGGATAGCCGCGAAATCCTGGCTTCGGCTCGTTAGACTAGCGGCTTCGAAACGACACCTTTTGGGATGGGCGCGACGCATGCATACAACGACATCCTCGACTCTCAACGGCGGTGACGAGCTCTAAATAACGAGGAGGAACCCTCAGTGAACTATTTTTTAACTGAACAGCAAAAGAGCATCAGGGAAATTGCGCGGCGTATCGCTGAGGAGAAGATCAGGCCCGTCCGCGCCCACCTCGATGAGACGGGAGAGTTCCCTTGGGACATCCTGAAAGAGCTGGCGGCGGCGGACATGTTCCGCGTCTTCATCCCGGTGGAGTTCGGCGGGCTGGGGGGCGGCTGCCTTGATCTGTGCCTGGTAGCGGAAGAGTTGGCTCGGGCTTGCTGCGGCGTGGCCACTTCCTACATCGTAAATGCCCTTGGCTGCATGACGCTCATCGAATACGGCAACGATGATCAGAAACGCAACTACCTGCCAGACATCGCCAGCGGCCAGCGGCTGACCGCTTTTGCGATCACTGAGCCGACGGCTGGCTCCGATTCAGCCAACATCCAGACGACGGCGGAAAAAGTGGATGGCGGCTACCTGCTGAACGGCACCAAGAGATTCATCACCAACGGAGGGGAGGCGGAGATTTACACCATCATCGCCCTCACCGATCAGAGCAAGGGGGCGCGCGGCGCCAGCGCCATCTTGGTGGAAAAAGACACCCCGGGCTTCACCTTCGGCAAGAAAGAAATGAAGATGGGCATTCGCGCTTCGGCCACCCGCGAGTTGGTCTTCCACAACTGCCTGGTGCCGGAGGGTAACCTCGTTGGTAAACCGGGACACGGCTTTATCCAGGCAATGCGCCTGTTTGATAAATCGCGACCGGGCATCGGCGCTGTAGCCGTGGGACTCTGCCAGGGGGCGATGGAGGCGGCGGTGGAATACGCCGGGCAGCGAATCCAATTCGATCAGCCGATTATCGCGTTACCGGTAGTGCAGCAGATGCTGGCGGACATGGCTATTCAGACCGAGGCTGCCCGCGCGCTGGTCCATGCCGCGGCCAAGTACGTGGACAGCGGCGCCAGGGACGCGAGCGAATTCTCCGCCGCGGCAAAAGTCTTCGCCTCCGATGCGGCGATGAAGATAACCGTGGACGCGGTGCAGGTGTGCGGCGGTTCCGGCTATATGCATGATTACCCAGTGGAAAAGATGATGCGGGATGCAAAAATCCTCCAGATTTACGAAGGCACCAACCAGATACTGAGGGGCGTCGTGGCCACCGGGTTGCGCAAACGCAGAGGCAAGGTTGCATGCACATAACTGTCACGAGGCGGCTGGCCACCCCTGACAATGAAAGACAGACCCGTGACTTTCTCTAACCGTCATGATGCGGTACGCCACGCCACTAATAATGAAAGACTTTTCCGTGACTTTCACGCTAACCGCTTGTCATCATGCCTAGCCATCTTCAGCTTGCCTTAGAGCAACTTGCCCGGGAATCGCGATCCGTGGTCCCGGGAAGGCCCTTTGAGGTCCATCATTACCGGCCCGAGGATGGCACGGGACTGGCGCGGCTCTTTTACGCGGTCTATGGGCCAGACTATCCCGTCGAAACCTTCTACCTGCCAGAGGCGATCACCCGGGCCAACCAGAGCGGTGCCCTCCGCAGCGTGGTGGCCGTGACCGATCACGGCGACGTGGTGTCCCATGAAGCCCTCCTGGGTACCTCCTCTCCCAACCCCGCCTTGTATGAAATCGGCCTGGGCCTGACCCTGCCAGCCTACCGGGCCACCCTGGCCTATGGCCGCTGCCATCGGTTGCTGATGAGCCTGCTGGGTACCCCGGGCATCGATGCCATCTTCGGTGAGCCCGTGTGCAACCTGCTCGTTACCCAGAAGATTTGCGAGATGACGGCCTCGGTGGAAACCGCGCTGGAGCCGGCCCTCATGCCGGCCAGCCTCTATGGACCCGAGGGGGACCAGGCGGGACGCGTGGGTTGCCTGATGTTCTTCCGGGTCTTCCGCGATCGTCCCCGCCGGCTGTGCCTGCCCGCCGCCTATGGCGCGGAACTGGAGTATCTGATGGCGGGATTGAACCTGGAGCGGGAACGGATCCCCGCCTGGACCCGGGAGAGGCTCCCGGACACGGCCGCTCGCATCGAGGAGGCGTATTTCGCCAACTCAGGGGTGGCAAGATGCAGCGTCCAGGCCCCGGGCCAGGACCTGGTCGCGCGGTTGCGGCAGTTGGAGGACCGGCTCCTGCCGCAAGGTTGTGTCTTGATCCAGTGCTTCGTTCCCTTGGGCGAAGGCTGGGCCGGGCCGGTCGTCGACGATCTGCGCCGGGAGGGCTACTTTCTGGGCGGCTTCCTACCCCTCTGGTTCCAGGAGGACGGCTTGTTGATGCAGAAAGTGTTCATCGATCCGGATTTTGACGGGCTACAGCTCCGGTCGGAGCGCGCCGGGCGGATACGCGACCTGGTCCAGGCGGATTTCCAGCGGGCCCAGGCCCAGCGGAAGGACCAGTGACCCGTTCCGGCTGGCCATCCTTGGCCAGGATAGCCCTGCCAAAAATCAGCCTTTCCTCAAATGATGTTGGCCTTGTGGAAATGCTCGATGTCCTCCAGCGAGTAGCCTAGGCGCCGATAGATCTCCGCGTTGTGCTGACCCAGTTCTGGCGGTGGCAGCCTGGCCGCTGGCGGGGCGGCGGAGGCTTGCCAGGGCAGGCCCAATTGGGGGATGTCCCCGAAGTGGGGATGGTGCAGATGAAAGAGCAGGCCCCGCTCTTGGAGGTAGGGGTCCGCCATGACCTCGTCGAGGTCGCGAATCAGGGTTAGACAGGCATCCTTGTTATTGAACAGGGCCTCCAGGTCCTGCTGGGTTCGGGCGAGAAAGAAGTCAGTGAGGATAGCTTTGATCGTGGCATCGTTTTCAGGTACCAGCGCGAGCTGATCCAGTTTCCCGTCCAGGCCCGCCTGGCGGCAGAAGGCGCGGAAAAAGGGTTCCTCCAGCGCCGCCAGCACCACGTGGCGGCCGTTCCGCAAGGGGTAGATGGCGTACTGGGGTCGTCCGCCAGTCAATAGGGCTTGCCCTTGCCGGGGTGACGGGCCGTTGGCCCAGTGGGCAGCCAGCGACACGCAGGCAAACTGGAGACTGGCTGCCATCATGGAGATGTCGATTCGCTGACCCAGGCCGGTCTTCTCCCGCTGGAGGAGGGCGGCGAGGATGGCGGAGAGGGCCACCAGGGAGCCGCCTCCGACATCGGCGAGCTGGAAGCCAGGCAGGGCGGGCGCCGCGGCGCCGGTCAGCGGCCCGGA
>JAGVUH010000232.1 GCA_019136395.1 Gammaproteobacteria bacterium | reverse complement strand
CGCCCTTGCTGGCGCGGGCGGAGCGCTTGGCCAGGTCGCGGGGGTGAACCAGTTCCGGGCGCGCGGGCCGGCCGGGCTCTGTCAGGGGATCGACGGGGCAGGACTCATCCAGGGTAAGGCGTCCGGCGCGCCAGTCCGCGGCGGCCTGACGCGTCGCCCGCTGCTTGGCCTCGGGGTCGCGCTCGCGCAGACAAGCCAGGGCGGCCGCGAACAGGTCTCCAAACTGGCCGTCAGCGTAAGCCTTGCTCACCACGCACCGCCAATGATTTTCCACATCTCATCGCCTTCTTTGCGTTGCTTAATTCTGATGTTCAAACGGTTGGTTTCGTCAGTCATGGCCTCTGTCGTCTCCCTGAGCACCCACCCCGATGCGGGCGTCAAAGATCGCCCTGGTCGAGGTCGCGTTCAAGCTGCCTCTCCAAGGGCGCTCGCCCGCGCCCGAAGCGCCTCCCACAACTGGCCGGGTCCCAGCAGGACGCGCTTGATCCCCGCGCGCACCTGGTCGGAGTTGAGCGCCTGCTGACCCATGGCCAGATGGTCGTCGAGGGCGTCGATGATGGCGTCCAGCAGTTCCTCTTCCAGGTTGGGGGAGTTCGCGAACTGCTCCTTGGTGTTGCTCGCGGCCTGCCGCACCAGGATCTCGGACTGGAGCAGCTTGGTCTTCAGGACTCCGTTGACGTAGACCAGTTTGTCCTCGTCGCTCAGCTCGCCCCCGAAGAGGTCGTTGACCGCCTGGATGATTTCCGCGAGCAGGGCACGCTGGGGGTCCTGCACCGCACCGGAGCCGGGAGCGGACAGGGGGTCGAGCCGGTAATCCGCGGTGGCGTCCCCCACGCCGCCGCCCAGGGCGAGGTCCCGCGGGGACCGGCCGCGCAGGGCAAAGTGGGTGAGGCGCACCTGGGACAGATCCACCTGCTCGCGCTCGCGTCCGAACTCAAGGAGCGGTAGCAGCCGGCGGAAGAAGATGGCCCGCTTTTCGATGTCGGTTATACCGTAGTCGAAGATCTGCGACAGGAAGGTATAGAGGCGCAGGAAGGTGCCCAGGTCGCGCTTGAACAGCAGCAAGGCCTCCATGGTGTCCCTGGCGGTCTGTTCGGCGCGGGCGTCCTGGGTGGCCGTGGCCGCCGCGAGGGCCCTTTTGGCCGCGGCGAACTGCTTGATCAGCCGGTCGGCGACGGGCGCGACGGCGGCGCTGAGCTGCTGCTGGGTGGCCTTGGGGTTGAGCTCCACCGCCACCACTCGCTCGATCTCGTGGTCGTCGTAGTGGCCAGCGGCGTCGAGCTTGGCGCGCAGGTCGAAGACCAGGTTGGGATCGGTGACGCCGGAGAGGGCCGCGGTCTCGTAGTAGGGCTTGAAGGCCGCCAGGATCTCGTCGGGGTCGTTGACGAAGTCCAGGACATAGGTGGTGTCCTTGACCCCATGAATCCCCTGGTAGGCGCGGTTCAGCCGCGAGAGGGTCTGCACCGCCTGCACCCCGGCCAGGCGCTTGTCGATGTATAGGCCGCACAGCAACGGCTGGTCGAAGCCGGTCTGGAACTTGTTGGCCACCAGCAGCAACTGATAGTCGCCGGTGGCGAAGGCATCGCGGATGTCACGGCCCCTGAGCCCCGGGTTGAGGGCCGCGCCGCGCTCGGTGAAGGGGTCGGGGCCGGATTCGGGGTCGTTGACCTCCCCTGAGAAGGCCACCAGGACCCCCAGGGGGTAGCCCTGGGCGGCGATGTACTGGGTCATGGCAAGCTGCCAGCGCACCGCCTCGACGCGGCTGCCCAGCACCACCATGGCCTTGGCCTGGCCGTCGAGCAGCGGGGCGACCATGGCGCGGTAGTGCTCCACCACCACCTGTACCTTCTGGGCAATGTTGTAGGGGTGGAGGCGCACCCAGCGCATCAGGCCCTTCAGGGCCGTGGCGCGCTCGACCTCCCGCTCGTTCAGCTCCCGGCCGCCGGTAGGGCGTGTAGTTGCGCAGCACGTCGAGGATGAAGCCCTCCTCGATGGCCTGGCGCATGGAATAGACGTGGAAGGCGGCGGGCAGGTTGTCGGGGCCCGCCGGCCGGTCCGGGTCCGGCCGCCGGCCAAAGAGCTCCAGGGTCTTGGCCTTGGGCGTGGCGGTGAGGGCGACGAAGGTGATGCCGGCGTCCCGCGCCCGGGCGGCCATCTGGGCAACCAGCAAGTCCTCGCCGCTGACCTCGCCGCCGTCGGCCAGGTCGGCGAGCTCTTCCGGGGAGAGGACCTCCTTCAGCTTGGCGGCCGCCTCGCCGCTCTGGGAGCTGTGGGCCTCGTCGGCGATCACCGCGAAGCGCTTGCCCTGGGTCGCCGCCAGCTCACGCACGGCGGCCAGGGCGCGGGGGAAGGTCTGGAGGGTGCAGACGATGATCTTTTTTCCCGCCGCCAGGGCCTGCGCCAAGGCGCCACTCTTGCTGCCCTCCTGATCGGTGATAACGGCCACCACGCCGGTGGTGCGCTGGAAGTCGTAAATCGCCTCCTGGAGCTGGGCGTCGAGCACCGTGCGGTCGGAGACCACGATCACCGAGTCGAAGACCTTGCGGTCGGCGGCGTCGTGCAGGTCGGCGAAGAAGTGGGCGGTCCAGGCGATGGTGTTGGTCTTGCCCGAGCCCGCGGAGTGCTGGATGAGATAGCGGCCTCCGACGCCCTCGGCGATCACCGTGAACACCAGGGCACGGGTCGCGTCCCACTGGTGGTAGCGCGGGAAGATATAGCGCTCGAGCTGCTGCTTGGGGTTGCGCCGGGCGATGATGAAGCGCCCGAGGATCTCCAGCCAGGCGTCCCGCTGCCAGATCCGCTCCCAGAGGTAGGCGGTGCGGTGCCCGGCGGGGTTCACCGGGTTGCCGGCGCCGCCGCCGTCGCCCTGGTCGAAGGGCAGGAAAAGGGTCTCCTTGCCCCGCAGCCGGGTGGTCATGCGCACCTGGGAATTGCTGACCGCAAAGTGCACCAGGGCGCCGTTGGGGAAGGACAGCAGGGGCTCGGGCTTGGCCCCGCGCCCCTTGGCGCCCCCCTGACCGCCCTGGGGCCGGGGGTCGCGGTCGAAGCGGTACTGGTCCACGGCGTCCGCGACGGACTGGGTAAAGTCGGTCTTCAGCTCCGCGGTGGCCACGGGGATGCCGTTGAGGAACAGCCCCAGGTCCAGGCAGTTCTCGTTATACAGGGAGTAGCGCAGTTGCCGCACCACGCGCAGGCGGTTGGCGGCATAGCGGGCCGCGAGTTCGGCGTTCACCCCGAAGGCCGGCTTGAACTGGGCGAGGGCGATGGGCTTCTTCGGCCCCAGCAGCGAAACCCCGTGGCGCAGCACATCCAGGGTGCCGCGGGCGTCAATCTGATCGCGCACCCGGGCGAGCAGGGTGTCCGCCGCCGCGGCGCCGTGGCGTTTCTCCAGGGCCTCCCAGGCCTGAGGCTGGCTGGCCTGTACCCAGGCGATGAGGTCGGCGGGATAGAGGGCCAGGGCGCGGTGGTAGTGCTGGTGGTCCTGGGGGCCGTCGTAGAGCCAGTCGTGGGCGGCCAGGTGGTGGCAGATGTCGTCCTCGAAGGCGATTTCATGGTGGGTGCTCATGCTTCCTCCGTCTCCACCAGGCCTCGCACGTCGATCTTGCCCGTGACGGCGGCGGAGATCAGGGCGGTGCGGCGTTCCTGGAGGAGGGTGATAGCGTCTTCGGCGTCGGTGATGAGGGCGTCGAGGTTGGATATTTCCCGGTCGAGAAAGGTGCCGATTACAACTTGCTCGATATCAGGCGGCAGAACAACTGGAAGTTCCATGATATTCGTTGAGGAGATCGAAGCGAGGTTTGTACTCTGCTTGGACCTCGACATGAAATAGAATTGAGCGTAAGAAGATCCGGTGACACGGTTGAGCCAGTCAGATGAAAGCTTGATCGGCCGAACCGCAAATACATGATTCTGGTGAATGCATGGGGATACTTCGCCACTCCAGATGTGACCGCGGCCAAGTTTGTCGTTATCGCCACCCTCATTCATCAGAACGTCCCCGGGGCGGAGTAAATATCGATCGAAATCTTCCTGCGGTATTTCGATCGTGGCAACTTCGTCCAAGTCAAGGTATCCATTCTGAACGTTGGCAACGCGCAGATAGGCGACATCGACTACGGTCTTGCCGGAGTTATCTTTTCCTTTCGCTACACCGGTTTGAACTGTCGCGAGGAAGTATCTATTCAGCTCACCTGGCCTGCCTCAATCCAGACGCGGCATGGGTGGCTGACCCTGGAAAGTTAAGACCAAGGCTTGGTAGATATCGATGGATTGCTTTTGCAAGGTT
>JAGVUH010000504.1 GCA_019136395.1 Gammaproteobacteria bacterium | reverse complement strand
GCTATGGAGGTCCCGGCCCTGGTGGCTACGATCAACCCCGTCCCTGGTCGGGCGCCAACCCTGGTCAGATGCCGGCACCCATGATGATGCCCAACAGCGGCTATAACCGCTGGTAGCCCGGCTCCCGGGCCACTCGCCGGGTGCGCGCCTGCCCCCTGAAAGGGCTCGCGCACCCGGCGCTCACTACAACGATAACGGGGACACCACTAGGGGGAGCTTCCGCCCATGAAACTCATTCGCAACCTGCTGGCCATCATCGGACTCGTCAGCCTCATCGTCGCGGGCTATGCCTATGTCCGCCTGGCCCCGACCCTGGCGGAGTTCGACAGCGAATTCCCGCGTGTCTATGGCGATCTGGCCCAGCGCCTGCTGGAGACCGGCGATCCGGGCGTGGCCATGATGTGGGCCGTGGAGGTCGAGGAAGGCCTGACCCCGGAGGATGTCATCCAATCCCTCAAGAGTCTCGCCACCAGCCGCAATTTCCTCTTCGTCGGCGAATCGCCTTTCTACAAGCAGATCAAGGCCATCACCGGGGAAGACTATCGCTACGTCAACTTCCTGTCCTTCTGTGATGCCAAGGTCGGCAAGATCATGCTGGAGTACCGGGACCAGTACAGTGGCTTCATGCCCTGCCGCATCGCCCTGGTGGAAAACAAGCAAGGCCGCCTGTGGCTCTATTCCCTCAATCTGGAACTGATGATTCACGGCGGCAAGGCCCTGCCGTCCGAGCTGAAGGAATCCGCCCAGCGGGTCAGCCAGACCATTCAGGAAATCATGCAGGGGGCTGCCAAGGGCGAGTTCTGAACCAACCTCCCGATTCGGGCGGTTCCCTAACCGCCCGCACCCGTAAATCCTTCCCGTCCGTCCGGAAGCCCCCCGACACCCCTCACTCCTTACCCCTCCTCCCTCATCACTCAACCCTCGAATTAAGCTCGCCGCCAGACACCGGCCTGGCTGCGCGTCACCCCGTACCGGGAGTGACCCTTGGGCACGAGCGGGGAGTCTCCTCAGCCCGCCAACTCCAGCCACTCATCCAAGAGGTCATGGACCGGCGCGACGCCTTGGCGGTCCAGGGCGGAGAAGCCCGCGACGCGGACGCGTTCGCCCTCCCCCGCCAGCGCCCGCCGCACCTGGGCCAGTTGCGCCAGGGCCGCGCCGCGCTTGAGCTTATCCTGCTTGGTCAACAGCAGGAGCACGGGGCGCTGGACCTCACGACTCCATGCCAGCATGCGCTGATCAAAATCCGTGAGGGGGTGGCGGATATCCATCACGATCACCAGCCCCACCAGTGATCGGCGCTGATAGAGGTACTCAGCCATCAGGTCCTGCCATTGAAACTTCACCGCCTCGGCGACCCGGGCATAGCCGTAGCCCGGCAGATCGACCAGGCGCCGATCCTCCTGACCGGCCGCGAAGAAGACGATCTGCTGGGTGCGTCCCGGGGTCTTGCTGGTGCGGGCCAACTGGCGCTGATCACAGATCAGGTTGATGGCGCTGGACTTGCCGGCATTGGAGCGACCGGCGAAGGCCACCTCGCGCCCCTCATCGGCGGGGGCCTGATCCAGGCGGGCCGCGGCGCGGAGAAAATAGGTTTGCCGGTAGCGGGGATTCATGGGGTGGGTACCCCGGGATGGACCATCCGGGCTGGGTTCGTCTTCGCTGTGGTGCCGGTGTCGGCAACCTTATCGGCATCGGCATCGGCACCGGCATCGGCATCGGCATCGGCATCGGCATCGGCTTTGGCTTTGGCTTTGGCTTTGGCTTTGGCTTTGGCTTTGGCTTTGGCTTTGGCATCGTCATCGTCATCGGCATTGGTGCTGGCATTCGCGTCCGCGCGCCGCCAAGGCCCCGACTTGCCGCCGGCCTTCTCCACCAGGCGCACCGCCTCGATCCTCATGCCCCGATCCACCGCCTTGCACATGTCGTAGATGGTCAGGAGGGCCACCTGTACCGCGCACAGGGCCTCCATCTCCACCCCCGTCTGGCCCTGGGTCTCCACCCGGGCCTGGCAGACCACCCGGGAGCCGGCAAGGTCGGGCTCCAGATCGAGGCGGATATGGGTCAGGGCCAGCGGGTGGCAGAGGGGGATGAGGTCGGCGGTACGCTTGGCCCCCATGATGCCGGCGATCCGGGCGATGCCCAGGACATCCCCCTTGCGATGGCCACCGGCCAGGATCAGGTCCAGGGTAGCCGGCTCCATGCGAATCCAGCCCGCGGCAAGGGCATGACGCCGACTGATGGCCTTGCCCCCCACGTCCACCATCTGGGCCTCGCCACCGGGGGTGAAGTGGGTCAGCGTCGGATTTGCCTCTGTCACCGCAGGGCCTGGGCCCGCCGCTCCCGGGCCTTGTCGAGTTCATGGGTCTCGCAGGCCAGGGAGGCCAGATCGACCAGAAACCAGGTCGCCGGGGCCTGACCGACCCCGCCGACCGTGCCCGGATTCAGCAACAGGGTCTGCCCGCCGCGGATATTGGGCACCCATTGCTGCTTGGGCAGGTGACTATGACCACAGCAAACCAGATCCCAATCGCCGGTAGCCGCCATGGCGTTGGCATAGTGGGGGTAATGGACCATGAAGATCCGCCGCCCGGCCAGTTCGATGCCGGCATCCATGCCGTGATACTGGATCACGCTGCTTGGATCGGCGGCCAGCCGACCAAGGGTGAACATGTCCCCGGTGTTGTTGCCGTGGATGACATGCACCGGCAGGCCATACTTTTCCAGGCAGCGCAAGGTACTGGGCGCCACGACATCGCCACAGTGCAGCACCGCCTCGGCCCCCAGGGTCCTGGCCTCCGCCACCGCGGCATCCAGGAGCGGAATATGGTCGTGACTATCGGACAGGAGGCAAACTTTCATGCGGGAATAGGGGCGATAAGCGGCCTAAGCAAATTTCCAGTTTCCGGTTACCGACTTGTCCCCGGAGAGACTCGCTCAATTAGGTAACCAATGGACGAACGGTTTCTCAAGCCGGGGACCGGAAGGCCAAAGAAGGGTCAGAAATTGGGCTTTTCCGGCGCGTCTTCGAACATCTTCACGCTGGCCAGGATCTCGGCCTTGGCCTCGTCGGCGCCACCCCAACCGGCAATGCGCACCCATTTGCCCTCGTCCAGGTCCTTGTAATGCTCAAAGAAGTGGGAAATCTGATCAAGCATGACATCGGGCAGATCCCGGAAGTCCTGAACGGAGCGGTACTGGCGGGACAGTTTGTCGGTGGGCACAGCCAAGATCTTGGCGTCGTCGCCAGACTCGTCGGTCATCTTCAGCACCCCCACCGGACGGCACTTGATCACCGAACCGGGGATCAGGGGATAGGTGGTGAGGACCATCACGTCCACCGGGTCACCGTCGTTGGACAGGGTGTGGGGCACATAGCCATAGTTGCAGGGGTAGTGCATGGCGGTGTTCATGAAGCGATCCACGAACATGGCGCCGGTCTTCTTGTCCAGCTCGTACTTGACGGGGTCCGAATGGGAGGGGATCTCGATGATGACGTTGATTTCGTTGGGGACGTTATCGCCCGAGCTGACTCGGTCCAGATTCATGAAGGTTCTCCGTGGGCGTCGCCAGGGCGCCTACAACTACAGAAAAAAAAAGAGGCCGGCGCACCCGCGCCGGCCTCACGAATTGTCCTCCTTCCCCACGCCGGGCGCAAACCCGCCGGGGGAGGCGGTGAGCGGCGGCGGGGACCTCAGCCCCCCACCGCACCAACCCCAAGCTAAGCCCGGGGTGAACGCCTGGGCATCAGAGCACCGGCACGATCAAGAGGGCGACGATGTTGATGATCTTGATCAGCGGGTTGACCGCGGGACCGGCGGTGTCCTTGTAGGGATCACCGACGGTGTCGCCGGTCACGGCCGCCTTGTGGGCATCGGAACCCTTGCCACCCAGGTTGCCGTCCTCGATGTACTTCTTGGCGTTGTCCCAGGCGCCGCCGCCAGTAGTCATGGAGATGGCGACGAACAGACCGGTGACGATGGTGCCGATAAGCAGACCACCCAGGGCCTCCTTACCCAGGGTCAGACCGACCACCACCGGGACCAGGACCGGCAACAGAGAGGGGACGATCATCTCGCGGATGGCGGACTTGGTGAGCATGTCCACCGCCTTGGAATAGTCCGGCTTTTGCTGGTAGGTCATGATGCCTGGCATCTCGCGGAACTGGCGCCGTACCTCGTTAACGATCCCGCCGGCGGCGCGTCCCACCGCCTCCATGGCCATGGCGCCGAAGAGGTAGGGCACCAGCCCACCGATCAGCAGGCCGATGATGACCATGTGGTTGTCGAGGCTGAAGTTGAGGTTGGTATTACCCGCCGCGCTCAGGGCGTGGGTATAGTCGGCGAAGAGCACCAGGGCGGCCAGGCCGGCGGAGCCGATGGCATAGCCCTTGGTCACGGCCTTGGTGGTGTTGCCGACGGCATCCAGGGGGTCAGTGATGTTGCGGATCTTCTCGTCCAGCTCGGCCATCTCGGCGATGCCACCGGCGTTGTCGGTGATGGGGCCGTAGGCGTCCAGGGCGACGATGATGCCGGTCATGGAGAGCATGGAGGTGGCGGCGATGGCGATGCCATAGAGGCCGGCCAGCTCATAGGCGGCCCAAATGCTGGCGCAGACCGCCAGCACCGGGGCGGCGGTGGACTTCATGGACACGCCCAGGCCAGCGATGATGTTGGTGGCATGGCCGGTCTGGGAGGCCTCGGCGACATGGCGCACCGGGGCATACTCGGTGGCGGTGTAGTACTCGGTGATGATGACCATGAGGGCGGTCAGGATCAGGCCGATGACCGAGGCCCCATAAATGGCCCCGTTAGAGTAGGCGGCGTTGGTGCCGGCGGGGTCGACCATCCAGGTGACCGGAATGAACAGCACCAGGGCGATGGCACCGGCCACGCCCAGGCCCTTGTAAAGGGCGATCATGATCTTGGTGTCACCCTCCTTCGCCTTGACGAAGAAGGTACCGACGATGGAGGCGATGATGGCGACGCCACCCAGGGCCAGGGGATAGACCACGGCGGAGGAAAGGCCGACCATCAGGGAGCCGAGCAGCATGGTGGCGACCACGGTGACGGCGTAGGTCTCGAACAGGTCAGCGGCCATGCCGGCGCAGTCACCGACGTTGTCGCCCACGTTGTCGGCGATAACCGCCGGGTTGCGGGGGTCGTCCTCGGGGATACCCGCCTCGACCTTACCCACCAGGTCGGCGCCCACGTCGGCGCCCTTGGTGAAGATACCGCCGCCCAGTCGGGCGAAGATGGAGATCAGGGAGCCACCGAAGCCCAGGCCCACCAGGGCATGGAGGATCTTGTCCTGGGGCACGCCCATGCCGGAGAGGATCACATAGTAGCCGGCCACGCCGAGCAGACCCAGACCGACCACGAGCAGGCCAGTGATGGCGCCGCCACGGAAGGCGACCTGCAGGGCGGCATCCAGACCGTTATTGGCGGCCTGGGCGGTGCGGACGTTGGCGCGCACCGAGATGTTCATGCCGATGTAGCCGGCCGCCCCGGACAAGACCGCACCGATGATGAAACCGATGGCGGTGTAGGAATCAAGGACGAAGAAGAGGATGGCGGCCAGGACCACGCCGACGAGGCCGATGGTGGTGTACTGGCGGTTGAGATAGGCCTTGGCGCCCTCCTGCACGGCCGCCGCGATCTCGCGCATGCGATCGTTGCCGTCGGGGAGGGCCAGGATCCACTTCACGGACCAGACGCCGTAGGCCAGCGCCAGGAAACCGCAAAGCAGCGCAAAGATCGAACCTGCTGTCATTCGGGTTAACTCCTCTCTGATGGGTGAATCGTCGTTAGTAGCCGCTCGGAATGTTGGCGCCCATGAGGCGCCCCATCCCGTCCGCGCCACGATTCAATCACAGAAAGCGGCAGCCGTCACGAAGCAGTCACAATTTTCGGCTGATAGCCACCGTTGTCGATCGAATCCGGCCGGTTAGCGACCAACCCGGCTGAAGTCCATGCCCGGCCGCAGCCCAAAGCGGGCCTCAAGGGCAAACTCCCGGATCAGATCGTCGGCGGCCGTCAGGCCATGTTCGCGTTGGATCTCCCCCAGCAGCAACCTGACGGCGTTACGGTTGTAACCGCCGCCGAAGGCCAATTGCTCGGCGATGATCTCGCGGGCGCGATCCAAGGTCATGGCCAAAGCTCCTGGGTGAGGGAAGAGGGGACGCCGGGATGGTTGGCCCTGACGCCAGCAGCGCCGGCGTCAGGGCCAGCAAGCTCAGAGCGCGAAGGGCGCCAGTTTCTTCGGCACCGCCACATTTTCCAGGGTGACGTACTTGGGCATGCCCTTCTCGTAAGGGGGATAGTCCTCCCCCTCGATCAGGGGATAGAGGTAGTCGCGGCATTTATCGGTGATACCGAAGCCATCCGCGGAGATGAAGTCCTTGGGCATGAACTTTTCGACGTTGGCCACCTCCGACAGGGGCGCCATGCCGATCTCCCAGACGTAGGGGCTGGTGGACTTGCGCACCACCGTGGGCATGATGGAGTTGTGGCCGGCGATGGCGTATTCGACCGCCGCCTTGCCCAGGGCATAGGCCTGCTCCACGTCGGACCTGGACGCCAGGTGGCGCGCGGCGCGCTGCAGGTAGTCGGCCACCGCCCAGTGGAACTTGTAGCCCAGGGCATCCTTGACCATATTGGCCACCACCGGGGCGGCGCCGCCGAGCTGGGCGTGGCCGAAGGCGTCGCGGGTGCCCTGCTCGGCCAGGAAGCGGCCATCCGGCCAGTGGCAACCCTCGGAGACGCAGACGGTGCAGTAGCCATACTCCTCAACCTTGGCCTTGACCGCCGCCAGGAATTTCTCCTGATTGAACTCCACCTCGGGGAAGAGGGTGATGACCGGGATGCCCTGATCCGCCACCAGCGCGCCGGCGGCGGCGATCCAGCCGGCGTGGCGGCCCATGACCTCGATGACAAAGATCTTGGTCGAGGTGGCGCACATAGAGCGGACGTCGAAGCTGGCCTCCAGGGTGGAGGTGGCGATGTACTTAGCCACGGAGCCAAAGCCGGGGCAGTTGTCGGTGATGGGCAGGTCGTTGTCCACCGTCTTAGGCACATGGACGGCCTGGACCGGGTAGCCCATCTTCTCGGAGAGCTGGGAGACCTTGTAGCAGGTATCGGCGGAGTCCCCGCCACCGTTGTAGAAGAAATAGCCGATGTCGTGGGCCTTGAAGACCTCGATCAGGCGCTCGTACTCGCGCTGGTTGGCCTCCAGGCTCTTGAGCTTGTAGCGGCAGGAGCCGAAGCCACCGGAGGGGGTATGACGCAGGGCAGCGATGGCCGCGGCCGACTCCTTACTGGTGTCGATCAGATCCTCGGTAAGGGCGCCGATGATGCCGTTGCGGCCGGCATAGACGTTGGCGATCTGGTCGGTATGCTGTCGGGCGGTCTCGATGACGCCGCAGGCGGAGGCATTGATCACGGCGGTGACGCCGCCGGACTGGGCATAGAAGGCATTCTTCGCGGACATGGTTTCCCCTCGTTACTTCTTGGTCTGCTGATTGTGGTCTGCTGATCGCCTGGCCCTCAGGGAGGTGAGGGACCAGGACTGGTTGCGGGGCCCGTGGAAGCTTCTACCATTACGGAGCGCCCTCCAATTCCCGACTCGGTGTCTCATAAGCTCACAACGCTGAGGCTGGGCTTTTTCGGATCGGAAGCCAATGGGCTGGAACCCGGGTGGTCACCGGCCCGGCATCAGGGGCGACGCTTGGGTTTGGGCAAATCCCCACGCTCCTGGGCGACATGATCCGCCTGGGCCTGGAGCAGGGAGACGGCGCACTCCGCCAGGTCGTCATACTCGTCCACGCCGGTGCCCATTTGCTGATGAACCCGGTAAAAGAACTGGCAGCGGTAGCGCCGGTCACCGGTCTTGAAGATGACGAAATTACAGCCCTCGTCATCGTTCCAGAATATCACCGGGCAGGAGCTGAGTTCCCGGTCC
This sequence comes from Gammaproteobacteria bacterium, assembly GCA_019136395.1. The sequence continues at coordinate 3,737 of JAGVUH010000504.1, read as the reverse complement.
GAGGGATGGAGACGGATCTCGGCATCGGCCAGCTTGATCTCCAGGTCGCGGCCATAGCGCTCCTTGAGCGTGGTCTGGACGATCCAGCGTTCGGATTCGGTGATGTCGGCGATGTCAGCCATGTGTTTGAATATCCTGCGCGGGCGTTGCTGCGGATAGGAACGGTAGTTGGTGCCGCTCGCATGTTATCGGTGCCGGTGGCGGTGCTCCCTGACTGGCATGAGGGCCAACCACACCCCATAAAATGCCAGGCTCCGCTGAGGTATTTAAGGCCAAGCCTCATGAGGAGGCGGAATACTCCCATGATAATAAGAGAATTTTTAACAACTTCGGCGCTTATCAATATGGGAGGCACCAAGCCACCAGGGCCCAAGTCCCTTCCCCGAACCGTGCCCGCCCTTACGTAGGTTAGTGCAAATAGACCCAGGGTAGCCAAAACACGGACCGGCGCCCAATCCAAAACTTGGATATGGGGATGGAATTCGTTGATCGGGGCGCGCGCCGGCTTGAACTTGATCGCGCAAGACGCGGCACGGCACGGCACGGCACGGCACGGCACGGCACGGCACGGCACGGCACGGCACGGCACGGAAAAGTCTAATTTTTCAGCATGGTGGCGCGCACCCTCATGCCCGTGAACTTCGCCCTCAGCGTCGCGCCAGGCTGGGCAGATCCGCGCCCTGACCCAGGGCTTCCGCCATGAGCAGGCGTTTCAGGGGCGGCAACCGGTCCGCGACCGCCAGACCGGTGTTGCGCGCCGCCACCAGCAGGGGATTGGCATTGCTGAACAGCCGCTTGAACCCATCCATGGCCATCAGCATGCGCAGGTTGTCCCCGCGGCGGGCGCGCTCATAGCGGCGCAGCGTCCAGAGGCCGCCGAGATCCCGGCCGCGCTCCTGGGCGGTGGCGAGCTCGTCCGCCAGTTGGGCGGCGTCGAGCAGGCCCAGATTCACGCCCTGGCCCGCCAGCGGGTGCACGGCGTGGGCCGCGTCACCGATCAGGGCTAGCCGGGGCCGCACATAGGGATCTGCGTGCTGGAGGCGCAGGGGCAGGGCGACCCGCCGGCCGACGGCGGTCACCGCTCCCAGGCGGCGTTCGCTGGCCTCCTCCACTTCCCCACGAAAGGCGGCATCGTCCAGGTCCAGGAGGGCGCGCGCCCGGTCCTCTGTCACCGACCAGACGATGGAGCAGCGGCCGTCCGCCAGGGGCAGAAAGGCCAGAGGGCCGGTGGGCAGGAAGCGCTGCCAGGCGGTCTCCCGGTGGTGCTCGCTGGTCTGGACGTGGGCGACGATCGCCTGCTGGTCATAGTCCCAGCCGGAGGTGGCGATCCCCGCCTGCGCCCGCACCCAGGAATCGCGGCCATCGGCCCCGACCAGCAGGCGGGCGCTGAGGCAGCGGCCATCATTGAGGGTGAGCCGGGCCCAGTCCGAACGCAACTCTCCCTTCAGCGGGACCGGCAAGGTCAGCGCCGCCCCCCGGGCCGGGCAGAGCAGGGTCACGTCCGGCGCCGCCTCCAGGTACTCCCAGAGAGCCAGCTGGGTGACGCGGTTCTCAACAATATGACCCAGATCCGGCTCGCCCAGATCGGCGCTGTCGAAGTGGATGCTGGCGCCACCGACGGCGTCCCAGACCCGCATCTCGCGGTAGGGGCTGACGCCCAGTTGCGCCATGCGCTCCCAGACGCTGGGCCCCCGCGCCGGGCGGAGACGATCCAGCAGCCGCTGGCTGGCGCGACTGAGGGCGGAGACGCGCAGGTCGATCTCCCCCTGGGGCCAGTCACGCTGGGGCTCCCTGGCCTCGGTCACCGCGATGCGCAACCCCCGGCCAGAGCAGGCCGCGGCCAGGGCCGCACCGACCATGCCGCCGCCCACGATCAGGAGATCGAACTGAGGCTCGGTGTCAGGGGTCTTCATTGCTTCAGCCTCAGACTGATTATAGGGGTAGCCCCCGCGCCAGCCGTGGCAGGTGGCCGGCGATCCCCATGAACCTGGCCGCCAGGGCATGGCGGAAGGGCGGCAACAGGTCCAGCCCCAACAGCCCAAGGTTGCGACCGAGGCGCAGGGGCGGCCAGGGGTTGATGAAGAGGTGGGCGAGCAGGTCCGTGGCCAGCCCGGTCCGGTCCTGATCGCCACCGCGGAGACGACGATATTCCGCCAGGGCGGCCGCGTCGCCTAGATCGACCCCGGCGCGGACCCGATCGACCAAGACCTGGGCCAGGGCGGCCAGGTCGCGCAGGCCCAGGTTGAGCCCCTGACCCGCCACGGGGTGCAGGGTATGAGCGGCATTGCCAATCAGGACCAGGCGCGGGCGCACCGGCTCCCGGGTCAACAGCAGCTTGAGGGGCCAGGCCAGGCGCCGGCCGGGGCGGGACAGGGTGCCGAGGCGATAACCAAAGCGCGCCTGAAGGCGGGCGAGGAAGGCGTGGTCGTCGAGGGCAAGGATGCCCGCCGTTTCTTCCTCCCGGGCGGTCCAGACCAGGGAATAACGCCCCGCGGTCATGGGCAGCATGGCCAGGGGGCCAGTGTCGGTGAAGCGCTCGAAGGCCACCCCGGGCTGGGGCCGATCCGCGGTGAGGGTGGTGATGATGGCGTCATGGCCATAGCTCCGTTCCAGCACCTGGAAACCCAGCCGCTTGCGGATGGCCGAGTCCCCGCCATCCGCCGCCACCAGGAGGGACGCGCTGAGCAGCCGGGAGGCGTTGCCACTGGCCACCTCGACGTCCACCCGCTCCGCCCCGAGGTGAAAGCCGACCAGTCGCGCCGGGCAGAAGATCTCGACTGCCCCGAGCCGGGCCTGGATGGCCTGGCCGATGAGCCGTGCCGGGGCCACGTAGCCCAGGGCCGGGACCCCCTCCTCCGCGCAGTCCAGGTGGGCGAGGCCGAAGTGGCCCCGCTCCGACACATGGATCCGCTGGATGGGTTCGGCATCGCCGGCGAGCTCGTCCCATAGCCCGATTCCCGCCAGGATACGGCGGCTGCCCCAGGACAGGGCGATGACCCGCTCATCGTAGCGCGGTTCGGCCCGGATGGTCGGGGGCACCGCTTCCACCAGGGCGACGCGCAGGCCGGCCGCCCCCAGGGCGCAGGCCAGGCTGCCACCGACCAGGCCGCTGCCGACAATGATCAGGTCATAGCGGGTTCCTGACATCCTGACGTCTCCTCCCCCCTCAGGCGCTCATCCAGGCCTCGATCTCGGCCACCGTCTTGGGGGCCTGGTGGCTCAGGACCTCATGGCCGTCCGCCGTCACCACCAGGTCGTCCTCGATGCGGATGCCGATACCGCGGAAGCGCTTGGGGACCTCCTCGCGCTCCGGGGCCAGATAGAGACCAGGCTCCACGGTCAGGGCCATGCCCGGCTCGAAGCGGCGCCAGTCGCCGCCGCGCTTGTAGTCGCCGACATCATGGACGTCCATGCCCAGCCAGTGGCCGGTGCGGTGCATGAAATAGGGTTTGTAGGCCTCGTCGCGGATCAGCTTGGGTACCGCCTTGCGCCCCCCCGGCAGGAGGCTCAGTTCCACCAGGCCCCGGGTCAGGGTCTTGACGGCGGCCTCATGGGGCTCGATCCAGCGGTTGCCTGGCACGACCTTGGCGATGGCGGCCGCCTGGGCCGCCAGGACCAGTTCATACAGTTCCCGCTGGGGCGGGGTGAAGCGGCCGTTGACCGGATAGGTGCGGGTGATGTCGGCGGCATACCCTTCCAACTCGCCCCCGGCATCGATGAGCACCAGGTCCCCGTCC
>JAGVUH010000155.1 GCA_019136395.1 Gammaproteobacteria bacterium | reverse complement strand
GGCCCCGGCGCCCCCGCCGCCGGCGGCCGCGCCCGTGCTGCTGGCGCCCGCCGTCCCGCCCGGCGCCCCCGAGCCGCCGGCGGCCCCCGTGCGCCGCCTGGTGCGCAACATGGGCCTGGCGGGCTGAGCCCGACCGGCGGCCGGGGTCAGCCGCACAGGGAATCCGGGCAATGCTGGCGGCCGAAGGCGCAGCGGCGACACTTGCCCTCGCTGGGCTCCGGCATGGCGATGGCCAGCCCGCAGCGCAACGCCACATAGCGGGAGATCAGCCGCTCAACCTGCGCGCCGCTGAGCAACGTCACCCGCACGAGCCGCGGTGGCGCGCCGGCCGGCGCCAGACGCACATAGCCATAAGGGGCGATCGGCCGGTTCAGGGTCGGGTCCGTCTGGTGCCGCAAGGCATACCCCACCGCGGACAATTCGATCAGGTCACCGGGATAGGTGGTGGCCCGGGTTTTCGTCTCCACCGGCACCAGCAGGCCGGCGGCGTCTTCCCAGATCTCGTCCGCGCGACACGACAGGGTCACCCGATCGGTCACCTTCAGCGCGTATTCCGCGGCGTGAAAGCGCATCTGGCGCAAGGGCTGGCCTGCGTCGCCCGCCGGTTCCGCCCGCGCCCGGCGCCGCGTGAAGCGCTCGCGCAGGGCGCGCACCGGGAAACTGCACGCCACCAGGTCGATGACAAACAGCACGGCGAAGAATTTCGCCAGCATCAGGTTATCCAGCATCGCGGCAGTCCCCCCGCACGGCCCGGCCTTACGCACCGGCCACGGGCGCGCGCCGGAACCCCCGCACCCCCCCACGGGATGCCTGCCGGCTAGCTTACCCGAAAGTCGGTAATGATACCAGTGCGCCGCTCAGCCGAGTTCGTGATAGCCGTGCTCCACGGCCCGCCGCAGCAGGTCGACATCCGTGCGCACCCCCATCGCCTCGCGAATTTGCTTGCGCTGCCGGGACACCGTCCCCGGTGACAGATGGCGCTTGGCCGCGATCTCCCCGGGGGTGAACCCGCTGATGATGTCGTTCAGCACCGGCTTTAGCGAGGCCGGCAAGCCCTCGAAGGGGGAGTTGGGCAGCGCGGCGCTGCCGTCGCTGCAGGCGCGCTTGATCAGCGCGCTGGTCGCGGCCTGGCCGAGGTAGCGCTCGCCGCGCAGGGCGGCGAAGACCGCATCGTGGAACTCCTGCAGACTGCAATCCTTCTTGAGGTAGGCCATGGCGCCATTTTCAAAGGCGGACAGGCCGTAGCGATCCACGTCGGTGAGGCAGACGATCGCGGTCGCCGCCGCGCCGCTCTGGTATTTGCGAATCCAGCGGGCATCCAGATAGTGCTCCCGTTCGCCCTCCCGTTCCGGGGTTTTCATGTCCAGGACCAGCAGGCGGGGGGCCAGGCGCCGGAGCGTCGCCAGCCCGCTCTCGGCGTTGGTTTCTTCCCGCCACACCTGGACCCCGGCCAGGGCGAGCAACTCCTTCACGCCATAGCGAAAGATCGGGCGGGGGGAGATGATCACCCCGGAATGCAGATGCGGATTGGTCATGCCAGCCCCGCGACGGGTGTCGCGCAAAAAATTGAGCGGGAAAGCGGCAAAAAATTGCGCCTTGCGCGTGAAGTTGTTGCCGCCACGCGATAAGTCCTGGCCTTGTCGCCACCGGCCGCCGGGGCCATCATGCCGCTGTCAGTAACCGGCCGCAGGCCGCCGCAGCACCACGCCGGACGCCGGCCGCGGAGAGTATCTTGGAGAGCAGTGACACCATCCCATCGTTTGGCGTCGAGGCGCTGCGCGACGAAGTGCGCCGGTTGAACCGCAGTCATTTCTGGCGCCTGAGCCAGGCTGCCCGCACCTGCGACCACGTCGCCCGGCGCTACCGCACGCTGTTGGCCACCGACGTGGCGGTGCGCGAGGAGCTCCTCACCCACTGCCCGACCTCGGTCTTCGCCCTCGACACCGCACCCTGCGCCACCGACCATCTCTGGGCGGCGAAAGACGATCTGGTGGATCACCTGGTGACGGCGCGCGACATGGCCCGGCACTCGCCGGCGGCGGCCGCCTACGTGTTTGCCGTCCCCGACTGGCTGCTCGCCACCCTGGCGCAGGGCAACATGAAGACCCTGCGCGCGGTGGCGGAGACGGTCCATCTCGACCTGCGGTGGACGCCGCGGGATTTCCAGGCGATCTGCGGGTTTGTGCACACGGCGCTGCGCAGCAAGCCGCCGCGCCGCACCTATTGCCTCGCCGACACGCCGCTGGTGATGTCGAGTTTTGCCCTGCGTCACCTCAACCGCCCGGAGCACCCCGCCCATGACCGGGCGCGCTGGCGGGTCCCGGCGCCCACGCCCCACCCGGAGGCCGGCGGCGCATGAACGATCCCGACCTGGGCTATCGGCGCGAGGCCGCCCGCCTCGCGGAAGCGCTGGCGCAGCGCGGCGCCAAGACCAGCATCATCGAGCAGCTGGCGGGGTTGTCCAAGGAGCAGGCCCGCCGCGTCATCCGCGTCACCACCGGCCAGGAACCGCGCAGCGGCCCCCTGCCGGTGTCCATCGCGACCTTGCTGGCCAACCGGCGCCGGCATGCCCGGCTCTCGGCGCTGGCCCGCATCTTTCTGGCGCTCAACCCGACCCCCTCGGCCCTGGATGCCCGGGCGCTGCTGCGCACCTGGGATCTGTTCGTCTACCTGCACGGCACGGCGGCGGCGGATGATCTCAAGCCGATCACCTTCACCGAGCTGTTCATTCTCGCCCGGGATCTGCGCATCGGGAACGCGGAACTGCGCCGCTGCCAGAAATGCGGCCTGAGCTGGCTCTTGTGCCATCAATGCGGCACCCATCTGGTGGCGTGTCCCTACTGCAAACTCGGCCTGGAGCCGTTCTTCAGTCATCCGTGACCGGGTCTGCGGCGGCCGCGGTGAGGGCCGCGGCCCGGGCGTCGAGAAACCGGCGCCGCCGCTCCTGCAGGTCCAGGTGGTGAAACTGGATCGCCGCCGTCAGGACCGGGGCAAGCTGCTGGTTGATGCGGTCGACATACCCCCGCTGGTCGCGGCGTCCACCGTACGGCGGGGTCAGGGTCACGCGCCAGCGCTGATGGGCGCTCGACCAGCGCGACCCGGGCAGCGCCGCCAGGGCCTCGATCCACTCCGGCTTCCCGGGAAAGCGTCCCCCCGGCGTATCCGCCCCGGAGAGGATGTAAAACCGCTGCGATTGCCCCAGATTCCCCCGCGTCCGTTCCGTGTTGAGCAGGACAATAAAGCCGTAGACCCCATTCTCGATCAGGCGCAAGCCATCCTCGGTGTTGTAATAGCGTACGGCGTCGCGCCGAAATCGCGGACTGGTCATCACTACCTCCGGTTTACAGGCCCCCGCACCCGCGTCCGCGCCGCCCCGGGCCTAGGCGCCGCGGACCGTCCAGGGGTGATTGCTTAGCTTAAGCCCAAACGCCGCCCAAAAGGCTGACCGCTTCTGACCGGCGCGGCAGCCCGCGCCCTGGGGCAGGTTGGTAATGATACCGCACCCCGGCAGGGCCCCGGCGCGGCCTCAGTCGGCCGGGGGCGGTGCCGGTGATGCGGGCTCCGCCGGGGGCGGCGCCGGCGGCGCGGCCTCCGCCGGGGGCGGGCGGTCCTTGATCCGCTCGTTGACCGCCAGCAAGGGGATGGTCAGCGGATCGGCCGTATTGGTCACCGCGGCATAATGTTCGATGGCATACAGCCGGCCTTCCCGCGGGTCGGTGACAATCAGGCGGGAAATCGGCCCCGCCACCTCCTGATGCCAGCGCGTCGACCATTCCTGGACGAACATCCGCTGATCGCTTTCCGCCAGATCGCGAAAGCGCGAGGCGGTCTGCACCACCGCCGTGTGGCCGAACATGCCCACCAGCTCGATAATCAGCGGCGTCTCGGTCTTGAGCTGGGTGATGTAGGCGCGAAAGCGCCCCTCGCTCTCGCGGCGCAGTTTGAAGGTTTCCACCAGGAACGCGGCGGAGGACCGGGCGCGCTGCTCGCGGCTCGGCGGGTCCAGGATGACGCGCTTGGTGTTGGCCCGCGTCAGGGTCGGGCCCTCTTCGACCATCTTGCGGGTAAACTCCTGCCAGCTCAGCGGCGCCTCACCCTCCCCCCAGTCCGTTGCGTCCGCCGCCGGCGGCGCCGCGGCCCCCGCCAGCTGCTTTCCGCCCTGCGCGTCGACCACCACCTGATCAAAGGGCTTGTCGCTCGCGGCGGCGGGCGACAACGACGGCGGGACGGGCGGCGGCGACTGCGGCCAGCCGGTCAGGGGCCACGCCAGCGCGGCCCAGGGCAGCAGCGTTCGGGCCCAGCGGCCCAAAGGGAGGGAACATACGCGCGTCAGGTCGTGGAGCATGGCGGGGGGGCGCTCTGCAGCGCATCAAGGGTGGAAAGGTAGCCCGCGGCGCAGGCCAGCTGTTGCTCGGCCACCGCGTGCCAGGTCAGGCCATTGGCCGCCCGCTGGCGAATGGTGCCCAGGGAGGGCACTGGCACCACCCGCACGCCGGCCCGCGTCGGATCCGGCGGCACATGCTGCGCCGCATGGGCGGCCACCAGCAGCGGCAGGAAGCGGCCCGGGCCGTAGAAGTAGCGGGTGGCGATGCCGCCAACCGCGAGAATGACCGTCGGCTGAAAATAGGTGCGCAAGGCCTTTTCCAGCCAGGGGGCGCACGCCCGCACCTCCGGCGCCCGCGGCCGCCGGTGATCGGGCGCCGGACAGGCGCAGCAACTGGCCAGGCCGCACTGCGCCAGGTCGATGCCCCGCGCGGCCAGGAGTTTGGCCAGGCGCCGGCTGCCGGGGCTGCTGAACCGGCGCCCGGTGCGCGCATCCGCGGGTTCGGGGATATCGCTCACCAGCACCAGGCGCGCGCCAGGCGGCCCGCTGGGGGAGACCGTGGCGGTGCGCGTCGCCGCCAGGGTGCAGGCCTGGCACTGCGGTTGCGCCGCCCAGGCGGCCGGGGCCGGCGGCGGCATCCGGCGCGTCATGTGCCAGCCCGCGGCGGCGGTGGGCAGGCGGTGCCCGGGTGACGCCGCCGCCCCTCAGGACTGCCGGCGGGCATGGGCGCGCAAGTGGTGGGTGATGTCGGTGACGCGGGCGACATAGGCCTGGGTTTCCGGATAGGGGGGCACTTCGTTGTCCCATCTTTCCACGGCGCCCGGGCCGGCGTTGTAGGCCGCCAGGGCCAGGGTGTCATCGCCATCGTGTCTCGCCAGTTGCTGCGCGAGATAGCGCACCCCGGCCTGTGCGTTCTTCGCCGGGTCCGTGCGCTCCTCGGGATCGAGGCCCAGACCGCGGGCCGTGCTGGGGATGAGCTGCATCAGGCCCTGGGCGCCTTTGTTTGAGCCGGCGTTGGGATTGAAGCTGCTTTCCGCCGCCGCCACCGCCACGGCGAGGTAGGGGTCCACCCCCTGGCGCACGGCCTCGTCGGCCACCAGGTTGGCATAGTCCTCGCCCTTGGCGGTGGTGATGGCCTTGTTCCAGTGCTGGATATTCTCCGCATAGCGCACGCTAGTCGGGCCGAGGGAAATTCCATTTGTTATCGTTTTTTTTTCAGCCGTTGGGTCAGCGCCCGATCCGTTATCTTGCGCCGTTGGGCCTCCGCCCGGACTCCCGTTAAAGAAGTCGGCGAAATGCTCCAGGGTGTCCCGCTGAGTGGAAGGCCGCATGCCGAAATCTACCGCCTGGGCCGCTAACGCATCGGCCTTTTCCATCTCCTGCGGGGACAACCCCTGGGCAGCTTTGGCCAGCTCCCCGTCGTCATAGCCATCTTTCCCGGTCGCCTGGGCAAAGCCGTGGGCGTAGCTTTTTGCGAAATAGTCGCGGGCTGCGGGCGACAGCTGCCTTTGCAACGCCGGCGAACTGTCAGCCAGTTCCTTGCCCGCCGCCTCACCGGCATTCAAAGCATCCCCGTTAGTGGTGAGCCAGCCCGTGGCCATGTCGCGCCCCGCGTCCGCGACCCCCTGAATCTTGTCCAATGCCCGGCCCGCCGCTTCGAGCGCTGGCATCGCCTCGTTCTGCAGGTAAGCCCGGCCCGCTGTCTGCTCCTGGTTCACCCGCCGTGTGACGGGGTCCGCATTGAGTTGCCCATTGAACTCCGCGTCCTTCCCCATCACCCGCTGCGTCATCCCCGGGAATGCCGCCGCTGCCGCCCCTTCCGTCGGGGGGTTGATCCGGTTGCCATCATTCACCACGTCCTGCTCGCCCTGCCGGACCCGCGCCTCCATGCGGGCGCCAAAGTCGCTGCCCGGCACCTGTCTCTCGGCTTGCCCGATCCGCCCCTGCACCTGCTCACTCAGGCCCGCCTTGCCCGACCCGGCCCCCAGGTTGAGTTGCGGCGCAAATTCTTTCAATACCTGCCCCAGGGCGGCATTGGCGAACTCGGGTTCATTATTTTTGTTCGCCACCCCGCCGCTGGCCACCGACGCCAGGGCCTCCAGCATCGCCATCGCCTTGCGTTGCTGGGGATCCTGAAACTGCCCGTTCTTGCGCAGAAATTCGTCATGGGCTTGCACGCGGTTATTGAACGCGGTCCCGAGGGCCGTGCCGTCCGCCCCGGAGGCATTCGCCTTGCTCACCATGCCCGCCACCGCGGAGGAGATGCCGTCCACCATCCGTCCCGCCAGGCTGCCGTCGGTCAGCATGGCGTTTTGCAGCATGGGCGCGATGCGCGCGGACTGGCCGTTGGCCAGGCGGCCCTGCGTGCCCACATCCCTGGTCCACTGAGCGATATCCGCGACGGACGTGGAGGCCTTGTCGCTCAGCTTGGCGCCCTCCGAGAAGGATTTGGCGGCGCTGCCACTCAGTTCGTGAATCGCGCTCTCGCTCTCCTTGACCGACTGGGCAAACTTGGCATCCGCGCCGGATTTGAGGCTGACGCTGCTGCCCTGGGCTTCGGTATAGCCCTTCGCTAACGACCGCTCGACCTTCTGGCGATCCTCGGCGCTGAGACCCGCCTCCGCCCCCAGCGTGCCCGCCAACTTCAGCGCCGACGGCAAACCCAGCTTGCCGCTCGCGGTATAGGCCGCGCCCAGCACCGCCGCGGCGGCATCCGACAGTTTCTCTTCCGTGCCATAGCGGTGGTTAAAGTCCAGGCCCGTGCTTTTCAGTTGCTGATATGCGGCACTGGTTTCCGAGCCCGAGGAGGTGCTGTTCCCCCAGCGGGCCAGCGACTGGCCCAGATCCTGGGCGCCCTTTTCCATGGCCTGTTCCGACGCGCGCTGGTAATTCGCCGATTGCTGCTGGGCGAACGCCTGGCCTGCGGTGCGCACCATACTCGCGTCGAGTTTGTGCGACTGCTCCATGGCCTGATCGGACAAAAACGCCACCTGGCCGCCGCGCTGCGTCACCGCCTGCGTGCCCACGCCGCCATAGGATTGCTTGTCGTAGCTATTGGTCGTCAGCGCATCCTGCTTGAGGGTCGACGGCGCCAGCTTGGTCTCATCGACATGGTCGCGGGCGCCCATGCGGTTAGCGACACTGGTCATGGAGAACATCGACCCGGTAATGATCGCCAGGGTCACCAGCGGTGTCGCGGCCAGGAGATCCGAGGCGACGCTGATGTGATCGGCGATGATGTCGTAGAACCGCGTGCCGTCGAAATTGCCGTTCAGGTAGGCCAGGGAATAGTTATGCAGTTCCTGCTTGACCGAGGCCTCCATGAAGTAGTCGATGACCACCGCCACCGGCAGCCAGGAATGCGACCAGACGCCAAACAACAGGTACTTGCCGGCGATCGACAGCCCCATCATGCCGCTGGCGGCGATCACCACGGCGATCAGCGGGCTGATGGCGTAGAACAGGAACAGGAACATGTTCATCGCCGGGATCATGATCTTCTGAAAGCCGGAGGCGGCCGCGGCGTTCTGCACCCGCGATTGCTCGAGGGCGTCGGTCATCGTCGTCAGGCAGAGGCGAAAGCTGTCCTCGTTGACCGGGGCGCCGCAGCCAATGGTGGCCTGCACCATCTTATTCAGCATCAGATCCTTCATGAAGGCCGCCGCCGTCACCCCCGAGGCGCTCAATTCCGGCAGCAAGCGTTGGTAAGCATCCGCGACCGCGCCATCGCCACAGGCGATGTCCGTCCCGGTATACTCCGGCGGGGTCCCCATGTTGGCGCAGACCACCTGATTGAATTTGCCATCCTTACCGTCCTTGAAATAGTCATCCAGCCGCGGCGCCAGCAAGCCCTTGGCGTCGGCACAGCTCATCGCCCGGAAATCCCCCAGGACCGGGTCAAAGTAGTTCGTGATGCCCGTACTGTGATGGGTCATAAGATAGTCAATCTTGGCCGGGGCGGCGTGATAGGCCTCCCACGAAAACGGCGGCCGGGTGCATTCCCGGACAAAAAAGGCCAGATCGGTACTGATGTAGTGATCATGATCGCCCACTAAGATAGCGCGGGTCGCCAGCAGCAGGCGCAGGGGCGAGTTCATCCCGCCCGACCCCGTGCCAAAGCCCATCCCCGTCCATTGCGATTCCCAGGGCGCGGGCGCACCTGACGGGATGGAAAAAACGGTCTCGAAGTTCTCGGCCAGGACCAGACTGATATGGGACACCACGCCCCCGACGGCCGCGACGCCGATCGGCACGTCCTCGACGATATCGACCTTCCCGGTGATCACGTCCTCGATATTGAGATCGGTTTTGGGGATAAACATCACGCCGAACACCAGGAGCAGGACCAGCAGGTGATCGACATTGACCCGTTGCCGGGAAATACCGGTGATGGCAATCCCCGCTAGCGAGACCATGAAGGCCAGGGCGGTCAGGGTACCAATCTGCAACCCGCTCTCGCCGACCAGCGAGCCGGTGAACGGGTCGAACAGCATGGCGACGGCGCGCAACCCACCGCTAAACAGCTCGATATCGCCATAACAATAGAGAGTGAAATTCATCGCCAGCTGCTCGGCAGACGCCCGGCGGGGGGGCGCCCACGCCCCACGCCGACCGTGGCGTGCATGCCGCCTCCGTTAAACGTGCCGGTGAAACCATCCTGACCCCGGGTGGCCACTTCCCCCCCGGGGCGGAACCCGCGCTGCAGCGATCCGCTCATTTACCACCCTGCGGCGCGGCCGTCGTGGTGATGAGCGACGGATAGCCGCTGACGATCCGATCGACGTACTCCGCCAGGTCGGATACCTCGGTGATCGTCTTACTGATCCGCATCTGGTAAGGCTTGAGATCTTCCCGGATTGACGCCAGGGTGGCGTTCCAGTCAGGCGGCGGCGTCACTTCCGCCTGGCCGGAAAAGAGTTCCCGCGAGATCTTCAGGATGGCGTGGCCCAGGTGGACCACCATGGCGTCCGCCAGAAAGTCTTTCGCGAAATGGGCCACATGTTGCGGCGCCCCTTTTACCCGGGCGGCCTTCAGCATCAGGGCCAGGACCGGGACGTGCGGCACGGTGTTGACGAACTTGATCTGCTCTTCGGTGAAGGTGTTGCCGCTGATGACATTATCGACCAGGCTGCCCGCCTCGACATGACTGCTGGTGACATCATCGTGACCAAACAGCTGCTTGTGCACGAAGGATTTTATGCCTTTGAACGTGAACGTGCTTTTCGACAGCTTCAGGCAGCCGCTGGGCTTATTGACGTTATCCGTGCATTTCCAATATTGCACGTTGTTATGCCCGCCGAGGTTGCCTTCCGCGAACTGCTTGAAGGACAACAGCCGCCCGAACGGCACGGGCAGGCATTCCTTGGGCGAGGGCGAGCTCGCTGTCCCGGAGCCGGAGGTATCCGGACAGTTGCCGTTTTCGCCGACCACGGGCAACACCACCGTACCGGTCACGCTCATCATGTATTCCGCCATCTCGACGTTGATGACGCCCAGCGCCGAGGTGGCGGGATCGCCGAAGGCGTTCGCCGCCTGATCACGAAACAGCGCCCGCCACACCAGGTTGCCGCGCAGGGGATTTTCCGGGTTGTCCTTCGCCAGTCCATCCGCGCCCTGCTCGGCGTATTTGCCGGGATCGTCGGCATCCTTGAAGCCCTCGGTCACCGATTCGGTGATGTCCTCATAGAAGTTCTTGATGGTGGCGAACATGCTGTCCTTGCCGGTGAGGGTTTCTTTCAGACTGGACGGTTCGCGCAAGCCGTCCACCAGGCCCTTGGCGATCTTGCAGGCATTGAGCGACCCGGAGTTCAACTGGCTCATGAGCTTTTGCAGAAAGGCGATGGTGGCGCCGCACGGTTTACACATCTCATTGATGGCGACGTATACCGCATAGGACAGCGCCGCGGCGCCGATCTGCTTGATCAGCTGCTGCAGCTGCTCGCCGTTGATGAAGGAGAAGCTGCCGCCGAACAGGTCAATGCCGGCGCAGCCGGCGCGTAAGCGCGGCGGGTCGAAGGTGAGGATGTTGAAATTGCGCAGCGGCGTGCGCAGGGAGACCGCGCCGGCGACATAGCCCTTGCGCCGTTGCGACTCGTAGACCTGGGGCGAGGTCGTAGAGGCATAAAACATCGAGCTTACCGCCTCCTCGAGCAGCCCCGCCCGGCCGGTGGACGGCGTGAGGAGGCCAAACAGGAACACCACCAGCGCCAGGAGGGCGCCCAGCAGCCAGCGGGTGGACGAGCGGAAGGGGGGTGAGGCAGCGCGGTGCATGGCGGCAGGTCCTGACAAGGGCAAAGGGCGTCCAGAGGGTTACTCGTCCAGGCCGTCGCCGAACGACAGGCCGGTGAGGCCGCCGGCTTCGGGTTCCGGTTCCGGCTCCGGGGGCGGCGCCGCGGCGGGGGACGGTACGGCGGGCGCGGGCACGTCCGCCGCGGGCGGCGGCGGAGACGCCGCGGTGGGGGGCGGCGCGGGCGGGGGTGACGGGCCGGCGGGCGGCGCCACGGCGAGGGGCACGATCGCCGTCTCCGGCGCGAGGGCGAAGCCCGCGGTCGCGGCGCGCAGATTGAGCGGCAAGGGCCCGGGCACATCCTCGCCATACAGCGCTTCGTGGGTCTTGCGCCGCAAGTAGTCCACCATCTTCGCCGGGTCGTTTTCCAGGCCCAGCGCCTTGGCGTCGGCCAGCACCGCGGGGCCCAGCACCCCCCGCTCCATGGGATGGGCGGCGACCTGCAGCTCGCGGGGGATCAGGCCCAGGTCTTCCGCCGCCAGGTAGATGCGGTTCTGCATGGCGTGATAGGTCAGGTAGCCCTGGGTAATGACGAACAGGTCCTTGGGCGGGGCGGCCAGGACGATCGCCGGCACCACGGCAATCCCCATGTGCCGCGCCTGGCCCTGATCGACCACATAGGCGTCCGGCTTCATCCCCGGCAAGGGCTTGCCGTCCAGCGACACCATGAAGATGAAGAAATTGAACTCCCGGGCAAAGCTGTAGAGCAGAGGGGTTTGCGCGTGGCAAAAGTCGCAGTCGGAGCGGAAAAAGTAGAACAGGCCGGCCTTCTGATTCAGGGCGCGCAGCGCGGTGTAGCGCGCCTTATCCTGCTCGCGCAGGGCCATGAGCTTGAAGGTGCTGCCGATCGGGAAGCGGTTGTTCTCATCCAGCAGCGGATCCTTGCGCAACACGTCCTGCCAGACCGTGGCGAAGGTGCCGGCCTTGTCCATCATCACCTTCTGCGCGTACATGTAGGCGGCAACGTTCGCTTCGGTTGGCTCGTCGATGGCGATTTCGCGCAGCTCGGGCAATTTTTTGCGCAACCACTGCACCGAAAAGACCGGCGGGCCGGCGGGCGGCGCGGCCGCCGGCGGGGCGGGCGGCGCGGCC
>JAGVUH010000536.1 GCA_019136395.1 Gammaproteobacteria bacterium | reverse complement strand
AGCCGCACCCACCCCGGCGAGTTCTTCGCCCTGCCCCAGTCGCCGCAGCTCTTCAAGCAGTTGCTGATGATGTCGGGGATGGACCGCTACTACCAGATCGCCCGCTGTTTCCGCGACGAGGACCTGCGCGCCGATCGTCAGCCGGAGTTCACCCAGCTCGACATCGAGGTCTCCTTCATGAGCGAGGACGAGCTCATGGGCCTGATGGAGGAGATGATCCGCGTCCTGTTCCGCGACATCCTCGGCGCCGAACTGCCCGATCCCCTGCCCCGCCTGACCTATGCCGAGGCCATGCGCCGCTTCGGCTCCGATCGCCCCGACCTGCGGGTGCCCCTGGAACTGATCGACGTGGCTGATCTGATGACCGGGGTGGACTTCAAGGTCTTCGCCGGCCCGGCAGCGGACCCCGAGGGCCGGGTGGTCGCCCTGCGCCTGCCCCAGGGCGCCGAGCTGAGCCGCAAGGCCATCGACGACTATGGCCAGTTCGTCGCCATCTATGGCGCCAAGGGTCTGGCCTACATCAAGGTCAACGACTGGGCCGGCCAGGGCCGCGAGGGGCTCCAGTCCCCCATCCTCAAGTTCCTGCCGGACAGCGCCGTGGAGGGCATCATGGCCCGCACCGGGGCGGTCGATGGGGACCTGATCTTCTTCGGCGCCGACAAGGCCAAGGTGGTCAACGAGGCCATCGGCGCCCTGCGGGTCAAGCTGGGTCAGGACCTGGGGCTGATGGCCGAGGGCTGGCACCCCCTGTGGGTGGTGGACTTCCCCATGTTCGAGCGTGAGGGCCACACTGGGCGCTGGACCGCCCTGCACCATCCCTTCACCTCGCCCAAGGAGGACCAGGTCGACCTGCTGGAGTCCAATCCCGGCGCCTGCCTGTCCCGCGCCTACGACATGGTCCTCAACGGCACCGAGATCGGCGGCGGCTCCATCCGTATCCACCGCGAGGAGGTGCAGCGGCGCGTCCTCAAGCTGCTGGAGATCAGCGACGAGCAGGCCGAGGACCGCTTCGGCTTCCTGCTCAAGGCCCTGAAATACGGCTGCCCGCCCCACGGCGGCCTGGCCTTCGGCCTGGACCGGCTGGTGATGCTGATGACCGGGGCCAGTTCCATCCGCGACGTCATGGCCGACCGGGGCCAGTTCCATCCGCGACGTCATGGCCTTCCCCAAGACCCAGACCGCCGCCTGCCTGCTGACCTCCGCGCCGTCCCCCGTGGATCAGGCCCAGCTCAACGAGCTGGCGTTGCGCGTCAAGTTGCGGCCCTGATCGGCCGTGGTCTGGTCGGCCGACCTGATTATTCCTGGGATCAGGTGGCTGGCGGACCGCTGAGACGGGCACCGGCCGGGAGATAGGCCATCGACCGGCGCCTTGCGGTCAGCCCTACTGCCGACCTCTGCGGGAAATGATCAATGTCCAGCCCTTACAAGCGCCCGGAATCGGTCCTGCTGGTCATCGCCACCCTGGGTGGCCGGCGGGTTTCTGGCAATCGGTGACCGGCAGTCTGGAGGCGGGGGAATCCCCGCGCCAGGCCGCCGGGCGGGAACTCCGGGAGGAGACCGGCATCCGCGTCCCGGATGCGGCACTGATCGATCTGCGTCACCGCGAGCGTTTCCCCATCGTCCCCGCCTGGCGGGAGCGCTATGCCCCCGAGGTTCGTGAAAACCTGGAGCACTGGTTTGCCCTGGTGCTGCCCTTCCGCCGCCAGATCAGCCTGAATGTCCAGGAGCATCGCCAGCACGGCTGGCTCACCGCCCGGTCGGCGACCTTTCTCGCCAGTTCCTGGACCAACCGTGAGGCCATCCGCCTGTTGGCCACGCGGCTGACCTGACGCCGCGGGGCCGTCCGGCACCCGCTCACTTCCGCGCCCGTGACGCCTCAGCGCTGGCATTCTCCGCCAGGGCACTGTTCTTCCACCAGGGGTGACGGGCCTCGGTGAACTCCTCCCAGACCGCGTCGAAGCGGTTGAGGGTGTGGAAGAAGTCACAGGTGCGCCAACCGATCAGACCACCGGCGAAGATGAGGATGCGGTGGTCGTTCTCCTCGGTGAGGAGGATATCGAGCAGATTGCGGGTGACGGCGACGTCATTCATGAGCCCCAGCAGGTCCTGTAGGCCCTTCATGTGGGCGATGAAGGCATCCATGCCCACGAACAGAGGGCGGAAGAACTCGGCGGCGTAGCGCAGTTTCTTGCATTCGATGCGCAGCCGGTGCATGGCCTCGGCATCGTTACGGTCGACGTTGCTGCCGGTCTTGAGGACCAGCCGTTCCTGCTTGTCGAGCAGGCCTCGGGCAAAGGGTACCAGTTTGCCGTTCATGGCCTCGCCGGACTTGCGTTTTTTCCCCGATTGCCCCTCCCACTGGCGCTGGGTGAACCAGTCGTTGAAGCCCGTTTTGAACGCCTGATAGCGGTCACTGGCCAGCATGGGGGCCACCTGTTCCTGATAGGCCCGGGCGCGTCGCGTCCGGGCCACCCGATCCAGGTCCTCGGCCCCGGGTAGGGGCAGACGGGGGGCGGCATGACTCAGGCCCTCGTCGATGAAGACGTCCAGGTCCCGGGCCAGGCCCAGTTCACCCACCACCCAGCGCATCTCGTCGGACCAGGGCTGGCTGGACTCGCGAGGGATGGCGCCACGGAACAGGGAGATGGCGGAGCGCAGGCGGCGGATGGCGACGCGCATCTGATGGACGCCTTCGATGTCCTCCCAGTTGCGGGCCTTGTCTTCCCACTCCAGGATGAAGCCGAAGTTGTGGGCCATGATGGTGGCAAAGGCCTGGCTGACGGTTTGCCCGGCCTCGACCGGGGCGGACGACTTGATGATGCTCGACATGTGGCACTGATCCTCGGGGGAAACGAAAAAAAATCAGGGGCCGTCAGGGGCTCTGACTGGCCCAGGTATCACGCAGGCCGACGGTGCGGTTGAATATCGGGCGCTCCGGGCGGGAATCGCGATCGACCACGAAGTAGCCCTCGCGCTCGAACTGAAAGCGCTCGCCGGGACTGGCCATCGCCAGGGCCGGCTCCAGCAGGCAGCCGGTGAGTGTGCGCAGGGAATCCGGGTTGAGATCGGCGAGAAACTGGCCACCGCCGGCGCCGGGATTGGGCACGCTGAAGAGGCGGTCGTAGAGGCGCACCTCGGCGCTGACCGCCTGATGGGCGGGCACCCAGTGAATGACCCCCTTGACCTTGCGCCCTTCGGGGTTGCGGCCCAGGGTGGCGGGGTCGTGACTGCACCGCAGTTCGATGACCTCGCCCTGGTCGTCCCGGATGACCTGGTCGCAGCGGATGACATAGGCGCCGCGCAGGCGGACCTCGCCCCCGGGGACCAGGCGCTTGAAGCCCTTGGGCGGGTCCTCGGCGAAGTCGGCGCGGTCGATGTATAGCTCCCGGCCAAAGTTCAGGGTCCGGCTGCCCCGTCCCTCGTCCTTGGGATGGTTGGCGAGGGTGATGACCTCCTCCTGGTCCGCCGGGTAATCGGCGATGACCAGCTTGAGGGGGTGGAGCACGGCAAGACGGCGTTCACAGGTCGCGTCCAGGTCCTCGCGCACCGTGTTTTCCAGCAGCGACATCTCCACCCGGTTGTCGGCCTTGGTGATGCCGATGCGGTCGCAGAAGGCGCGAATGGCGGCGGGGGTGTAGCCGCGGCGGCGCAGGCCGGCCAGGGTCGGCAGGCGCGGGTCGTCCCAACCCTCGACGTGGCCTTCGCTCACCAGTTGGGTGAGCAGCCGCTTGCTCATCACCGTGAACTCCAGATTGAGGCGGGAGAACTCGATCTGGCGGGGTTTGCAGGGGAGGTCCAGGTGGTCGATCACCCAG
>JAGVUH010000165.1 GCA_019136395.1 Gammaproteobacteria bacterium | reverse complement strand
ACAATTTGGCGTCTCGGCGGAGCGAATCCGCCAGATTGAAAAGAATGCGATGAAAAAAATGCGGGCCCAGTTGGAGGCCTGATCCTCAGGTGCACCACGGAGAGGCCGGCGTAAGCCGGCCTCCGCTATTTTGGTTGCGCGTCACATCCTGATCACTATTGCCCCAGGAGTGACTATTTGGAGGGGAATCCATGTTTAGCTGGCCAGAAAGCAGGAACGCTCCAGCCGTCGGCTAAGAGCGTCTGCCAGCCGTAACTGGACCTCTTCCATGGTCATTACCACCCCGAAATCGGCCAGGCGCGTCACGACCAAGCCGGGATAGCCGCACGGGTTGATTCGCGTAAAGGGCTCCAGATCCAGATCAACATTTAGGGCGAGACCGTGGTAACTACAGTGGCGACGAACCCTCAGTCCGAGTGAGGCGATCTTGGCCCCCTGAACATAGACTCCCGGCGCGCCTGGCCGGGTTTTGGCGTCGATCCCCAGATCGCCGAGCAGATCGATAACGGCGGCCTCCAGGAGATTGACCAGGGCCTTGATCCCCAGGTGGGCACGACCCAGGTCCAATAGCAGGTAGGCAACGAGCTGGCCGGGACCGTGGTAAGTCACCTGCCCTCCCCGGTCCACCTGGACCACCGGAATATCACCGGCATCCAGGATGTGTTCGCGGCGCCCGGCCTGTCCCAGGGTAAAGATCGGCGGATGTTCCAAAAACCACAATTCATCCTGGCTGGTGGCCAATCGGCTGTTCGTGAAAGCCCGCATGGCCTCCCAGGTACTCAGGTAATCACATGTCCCCAGACGCTTGACCAGGAGGGTTTGCCGTTCCGCGTCGGCATGAGTCGCAAGAACATCAGGATGACCAGACTCAGAGCGTCCAGGCGACGCGCTCATGGCTGCTGAGGTCCCGGTAAATGGCATCGATCTGCAACTGGCTCTGGGCCAGAATAACTAGGGTTACCGAGAGCCATTTGCCACCACTGCTTTCCCTTACGCTAACCTGGTGGGTACTTAGCTCGGGGGCGTGACGACGGACGATCTCGATGACCAGGTGCCGGAAATCCGCCTCAGCCTTGCCGATGGCCTTGATGGGGAAGGCGCAGGGGAACTCCAGCACGGTGGCGGGGGTTTCGCTCATGACCCACCGCTTACTGGAACCACCGCAGGATGGTATCCCGCAGCCATTCCCACCAGCCGCCTTTCGGGACATCCTGCAGGGCAATCAGGGGGACCCGGCCAATTTCCTTGGTCTCCAACTCCACCACAATTTCTCCGACCTGGTCTCCCTTGGCCAAGGGGGCGATAAGGTCCGGGTTTTTTTCGATACGGGCAGAGAGTTGGTTATAACGACCGCGGGGGATGGTGGCATGGAGGTCCTCGGCGGGACCCACGGGGACTTCCTTGACCTCCCCCATCCATACCCGCAGGTTTTCGACGGGCTTCCCACCCGGATAGAGCTGGGGCGATTCGTAAAACCGGAATCCATAATTGAGCAAGGCCAGGCTGGCCGCGGCCCGGGCCTTTTCGCTCTTGGCGCCCATGACCACGGAGGTCAGACGCATGTTGTCTCGTTTGGCGGAGGCCACCAGGCAAAAGCCGGCCGCCTCGGTGTGACCGGTCTTGACGCCGTCGACGCTGGGGTCCTGCCACAGGAGGCGATTGCGATTGTTTTGCTTGATACCGTGGTAAACGTATTCCTTCTCCGCATACCAGGCATAGTAGTCCGGGAATTCGCGGATCGTCGCGGCCGTTACCAGGCTCATGTCCCGCGCGGTGGAGTAATGCTCCGGGTCGGGCAGGCCGGTGGCGTTGGTAAAGTGACTGTTGGACATGCCCAGGCGCTGGGCGTGACTATTCATCAGGTGGGCAAAGGTATCCTCACCGCCAGCAACGTGCTCGGCCAAGGCAACGCTGGCATCGTTTCCGGATTGAATGATCATGCCATGCAGCAGGACCTCCAGGGGGATGCGCTTGCCAAGTTCGATAAAGGTCTTGGAACCGCCCGTCCGCCAGGCCTTCTCGCTGATGAGAACCTCGTCAGTCAGGGCAACCTTGCCGGCCGCCAGTTCTCGAAAGACCACGTACGCCGTCATGATCTTGGTCAGGCTGGCGGGTTCAAGGCGCTCGTCAGCATTTCGTTCGGCAATGACCTTACCAGTGTGGTGGTCCACCAGCAGGTGGGCGGTGCCATCAATAACCGGTGGTTCTGGGATGGGGGCCTGGAGGCTGGTGGCAGCCTTATCCTGGGCGAAGGTGGGCGGCAAAAACAGCAGGCACAGGAGGCTCAGGAGGGAGACGTAAGGCTTCATGCGGGAGGGCTTGGCGCTGGCTAGTAAGGATTAAAACTGCGGCGAGGGCGCCTGCGCCCACTCGCCTGATTGATCATTCTAAGCCTTGCGGAGGGGATTTTGCAGCAATGAGGGGTGGAAACTTTGTGGGAAATGGATCGATTGTGTCAGATAGCCACTATCAATCATGTTGTGTTCGCGCTAGTGAAGGGTGATGCGGGGTCAGCCAGACGTGCTGCCTGGCCTGATGACATCAGGCTTCTTGTGTCTTAGATGCACAGGCGGGCGCCAGTTGATTAAGGGGATGACCCTGACGGCCAACGGGCTGATATGGTTGGCTTAACGCATGACGACTCTAGGATTGGACACCCCTAGTGAGGCCAAGCGGCTTGAAAGTAAACTGGCTTCATCCTTGGAATCGAGCGGGCCCACCTGGACCATGAAGGGAGTCTGGTCGTTAGCGGTGTCCGTGCGGACCAGAACCATCTCCTCCAATTTACTGGCCAACTCCTGGCGGAGCCTTTCCGCATGGGTCCGATTATCGAAATGGCCCGCTTGTAGATAAATGGCTGCACTCGCGGCAACCTTCGGTCGTTCGTTGCCCATGGCCTTACTGCCGTCTGAAGAGTCAACGCTGACAAAGGCATTGCCCGGTTGGGAATCAATTGGCGCGGATGCGCCAGGCTGATCCGCCCTGGCCTTGTCGGCAGCGGCGACGAACATCCGCTGCAAGCCCGCGTCCAGGTCGGTGGTAGCTGAGTCAAGAACCTGAATTTTGACCTTGGCCATGCCCTTATCCAGCATGTCCAGTTGCGAGGCGGCGGCGTAGGAAAGGTCTAACATCCGATTACCATGAAAGGGACCGCGATCATTGACTCGCACCACCGCACTACGACCATTTTCCAGATTGGTAACCTGGATGAGGCTGGCGAGGGGAAGGTTTTTGTGCGCGGCGGTCATGGCGTGCATGTCAAAACGCTCGCCGCTGCTGGTACGCCGGCCATGAAAGCGCTTGCCGTACCAGGATGCGGTACCCTTTTCTTCATGGCCCTGAGCTGCCTGCTGTACCTGATATTTCTTACCCTTTACGACATAGCTCTTGGCCGATGAGGTCTTGGGCGGGGTCTCGGTGGATGGGGAATGATTCCCCTGGGTTGCAGGAGTTGGACTTGACGCTTGCTCCGGTTGGCCAGAGGCGCCGGTGGTTGCACATCCGTTGACCAGCAGGGTCAGCAAGAGGATCAAGAGCAAACCGGAAAACTTGCCCAATTGGACGGCTTGCCATGCGTTGTTACCCGCATTTCTCGTCGCCATAAACAGCCCCCATTTGTCGCGAGATCACCGTCGAGCGGATATTTTCCCTGTCGCTCGAAATACTTACCTGATTCCGGTGTCTCTTTTACACGGTTAGGTCTTCCAGAATAACCCCTGACTTCAGGTTTGGCACATAGAAATGATTGATGCAGGTAAAGTTGAATTTATAGCACCAGGGCCCCTATCGCGCTCAGGTGGGGCGATGTGTCCAGCCATGACTCCTTAACAGACCATTTTTGATGAAATTTTTTGGCGAAACCTCCCTGAGGGCCGGCAGGCTTCAACTGGCCGAAGAGCACTGGCCAAGTACTGCGGGAGGCCCTATCATCACTTTGAGCCTGTATTCTCAGCCGACGGGAGATAAACGAACATGAGCAACGCGGTAGTTGGCATCATCATGGGCAGCGACTCGGACCTGGGGGTCATGCGTGGTGCTGCCGAGGTGCTGGGGGAGCTTGGGGTGCCCTGGGAGATGAACATTGCCTCCGCCCACCGCACGCCGAGGAGGGTCATTAACTATGTCGAAAGCGCACGCGATCGAGGTCTGAAGGTCATCATCGCCGGCGCGGGGGGGGCTGCCCACCTGGCGGGCGTCGCGGCGGCCTTTACCCCACTGCCCATCATCGGCGTGCCGGTGAAAAGCGCCAGCCTCTCCGGTCAGGATTCCCTGCTGTCGATGGTGCAAATGCCCCCTGGCGTGCCCGTCGCGACCGTCGCCATCGATGGCGCCCGGAATGCGGGCATCCTGGCCGCGCAGATCATCGCCACGGGTGACCCAGCCCTGATGGACCGGCTGGTGCGGTTCAAGCAGGAACTCGAGGCAGCCGTTCTGGCGAAGGCGCAGCGCCTCACGGCCGGGGAACTGGGCTGACCCCCAAACTAATCGGCCCGGATCGCTCAGACACGCATTAACCGCAGTGGTTGGACGCGCTGGCATCCTGGTCGCGCGACAGACGGGGCCTTGAGGAGAGCCGGTGATGGATATCGCTGAATTACTGGCGTTTTCGGTCAAGAATAAGGCCTCGGACCTGCACCTGTCCGCGGGTCTGCCGCCCATGATTCGCGTCAATGGCGACATGCGGCGCATCGACCTGCCCGCCATGGACCATCGTACGGTCCAAGGGCTGGTCTATGACATCATGAACGACAAGCAGCGCAAGGACTACGAGGAGTTCCTGGAGACGGACTTCTCCTTCGAGATCCCCGGCCTGGCCCGCTTCCGTGTCAACGCCTTCAACCAGAAGCGTGGCGCCGCCGCCGTCCTGCGCACCATCCCCTCCAAGGTCCTGTCCCTGGAGGAGATCAATGCCCCCAAGATCTTCCGCGAGATCGTCGAGGTCTCACGCGGCCTGATCCTGGTGACCGGCCCCACGGGCTCGGGCAAGTCCACCACCCTGGCGGCGATGATGGACTTCCTCAACGACACCCGCTATGAGCACATCCTCACCATCGAGGACCCCATCGAGTTCGTTCATCTCAGTAAGAAGTGCCTGATCAACCAGCGCGAGGTCCATCGCGACACCCTGGGCTTCGCCGAGGCCCTGCGTTCCGCCCTCCGCGAGGACCCGGACATCATCCTGGTGGGCGAGATGCGCGACCTGGAGACCATCCGCCTGGCCATGACCGCCGCGGAGACCGGCCACCTGGTGTTCGGTACCCTGCACACCACCTCCGCCGCCAAGACCGTCAACCGCATCATCGACGTCTTCCCGGCGGCGGAGAAGGACATGGTTCGTTCCATGCTCTCCGAGTCCCTGCGCGCTGTAGTCGCCCAGACCTTGCTCAAGAAGGTCGGGGGGGGCCGGGTGGCGGCCCACGAGATCATGATCGGCACCCCGGCCATCCGTAACCTGATCCGCGAAGACAAGGTGGCCCAGATGTACTCCGCCATCCAGACTGGCCAGGCCTATGGCATGCAGACCCTGGATCAGAACCTGGCCGAACTGCTCAAGCAAGGGGTGATCACCCGCGCGGATGCCTTGTCCAAGGCTCAGAACAAGGATTCCTTCTCCTGAAAAGCACCTCCGATTCCTTGATCCCCGTCCCTGCGGTCGGACCAGCGGGACGGCATGCTGGTCACTCACTTAACGCGGGCAAGAAAGCTGATGGACTTTAATCAACTCCTTATCCTGATGGCCCAGAAGAAGGGCTCCGACATGTTCATCACCGCTGGGCGGCCACCAGGGATCAAGATCGATGGCGTCATCCGCAATGTCGGCAACGAACCCCTGACCGCCCGCCAGGCCCACGACCTGGTCTACAGCGTGATGAACGAGAAGCAGCAGAAGGAGTTCGAGGAGACCAAGGAATGCCAGTTCGCCATCGACGCCAAGGGCGTGGGGCGGTTCCGCGTTAGCGCCCTGGTCCAGCGGGACGCCGCCTGCATGGTGCTGCGCCGTATCGAGACCAAGATCCCCAGCCTGGACGACCTGCGCCTGCCGCCCGTCATCAAGGAACTGGCGATGACTAAGCGCGGGCTGATCATCTTCGTCGGCGGGACCGGCACCGGCAAATCCACCTCCCTGGCGGCCATGATCGGCTACCGCAACCAGAACAGCTCCGGTCACATCATCACCATCGAGGACCCCATCGAGTTCGTTCACGAGCATGCCGGCTGCATCGTCACCCAACGTGAGGTCGGGGTCGACACTCTGTCCTTCGATGCCGCACTGAAAAACACCCTACGGCAGGCCCCGGACGTCATCCTCATCGGCGAGATCCGCACCCGGGAGACCATGGAGTACGCCATCGCCTTCGCCGAGACCGGCCACCTGGTGCTGGCCACCCTCCACGCCAACAACGCCAACCAGGCCCTGGACCGCATCCTCAACTTCTTTCCCGAAGAGGCCCGTAACCAGCTTTTCACCGATCTGTCGCTCAATCTCAAGGGCGTCGTGGCCCAGATGCTCTGCCCGCGCATCGACGGCAAGGGCAGGCGCGCCGTGATCGAGGTGCTGGTCAACACCCCCTTGGCCTCCGATCTGATCCGCAAGGGCGAGGTCTCCAAGCTTAAGGAGTTGATGAAAAAATCCCGCGAGCAGGGTATGGTCACCTTCGACCAGTCCCTGTTCGACCTTTACGAGGAAGGCGAGATCAGTTATCAGGATGCCCTGCGCCTGGCGGACTCCGCCAATGAGGTGCGGCTGATGATCAAGCTCCATGGGACCCGGGACAAGGGCGCGGATCTGGATGCGGGCCTGGAGAGCATCGCCCTGGTGGACAAGGACGAGTGAGGGGGCGGTTTAAACCGGGGTTTCATGCGGGTGATCTCCCAGGCGTGCTCCGCGCCAAATAGGGTGGATGAGGCGGCGAAGGTGGCATAATCTCTCCTATCCACCCTCTTTCCGTAGCGACAAAAACGCCATGGCAACACTTCTCGGTCCCCTCTTCCGGACATGGGAACGGCTGTTCCGGCCCTTCCTGGCCACCCTGGCGGCCCTGGTATTGCAATTCGGTACTCTTGGCTGCGTGCATCTGCCCAGTTTTGCCGAGGGACTCCTCGCGGACGCGAAGGGCGGTGAAGAAGAAGGACAAGCTGAGGTTCAGCTCGCCGTCGAGAGCGCTCCCCCACCCCCCGTGTTGCCCATGGAGCCCCAGGAAGCTCCCCCCGCCAAAGGCAAGCGCTGGGAATGGTCGGGTGACAAGCGCCCGATCACCCACATCTGGATCGACACCGATACCCAGAAGGCACGTTTTTACGACGGACCTGAGCAGGTCGGCTGGAGCTACGTGGCCTCGGGGGTCAAGAAATTTCCCACCCCGACGGGTAAGTTCGCGGTCATCGGTAAGGAGAAGACCAAGGAATCGAACCTTTACGGCAAGATCTACGATGCCGAAGGCAAGGTGGTGGTCAGTGATGCCAAGCGTGGCCGGCACAAGATTCCGCCGGGCGGGCGTTTCGCGGGGGCCAAAATGCCTTATTTCCTCCGCCTTACCTATGACGGTGTCGGACTGCATGCGGGTCCCATCCCCCGACCGGGACACCCCGCCTCTCATGGGTGTATCCGCTTGCCGGCGCCGCTGGCGGAACGCCTCTTTACCCAGGTCGCCCCGGGGACGCAGGTCACCATCACCGGCTCCGGTCCTGACTACGGGGACTATCAGGCCAAACTGGCCGCGCAGGGCCCCGCTCGCCAGGAGCCGGCCGAGGGCGGTTTCGCTCAATCGTCGGAGGTGGTGCAGACGTACCCGGCCAAACTGGCCCTGTCCCAGCCCCCCGCCGTTAAGTCCGCGTTCGGCGTGGGCGCGACCGTTTCCGATCCAGCCAAGCCCGCCGCGGCCGCGTCGGAGCCATCGCCTCATCTCCCATCCGGCCCTCAGGTCCAGCCCCCTCCCGTGAAAAAGCGCGAGACCAATATCGGCTCAGCTCCTGAACCCGGCCCTGGCAATAAGCCAGCGTTAGCGACAGCGCCTGTCACTACACCGGCGCCTCTCACTGCACCTGTCACGATATCGGCACCCGTCGCTAAACCAGCACCAGTCACTGTCACTATACCGGAACCCGTCACTACGCCAGCACCCGTCACTATACCGGCACCCGTCACTACGCCTGCACCAGTCACTATACCGGCGCCTGCCACTAAACCAGCATCGGCGCCCGTCACTTCACGGGCTCCCATTCCCCCGGCAACGTCTGCCGCGCCTGCCCCCGTTCGTCCTTCTGCCCCCGCATCCGCGGCGGCACCGGCCGCGGCCATCGCCGCGCCCGCCGCGCAGGTCCCTGTACCTTCCACCGCTCCTCCTTCTGTTGTTGTCCCGGCCGACTCCGATGCTCGGGCTTCCGCTAGGGTCCCGGTCAACGCCAGTGCGCTTGCCACCGCTCCGGTCCCGGCCAATGCCAATGCTCCTGCTGCGACTCAGACCCCGCCCCAAACCAATACCCCTGCTAACGCATTGGCTCCGGGGCATGCCGCTGCATTTCCTTCCACCCGGCCCCTCGCTTCCAATTTCGCCCCAGCCCCAACCCCAGCCCCAACCCCAGCACCAGCCTCAGCACTAACCCCAGCCTCTGCACTAGCACCAACACCAGGCCCAGGCCCAGGCCCAGGCCCAGGCCCAGGCCCAGGCCCAGGCCCAGGCCCAATGGCGAAGACCCAGGACCAGGGCGATCAAAAGGAAGTCAGCCCGGTCAACCTGGCGGCATCCCCTCAGGTCCTCAAACCAGCCGCGGGGGGATCTCTGGTCAGGGAAGGCAGGCTGGAGGTACCGGTACCCTTCACTCAGCGGCCGCCGGTGGTGGAGTGATCTGGAGGGAACGGCGGTGCTGGTCCGCTAGGCGGACATAGTGCTGAGCCGAATACTCCAGATAGTCCACTTCCTTGTCCGTCAAGGGCCGGATACGCCGGACCGGAGCACCGTACCAGAGGTAGCCCCCTTCCAGTACCTGGCCGGGCGATACCAGGGAACCGGCGCCGAGGAGGGTCCGGGGTTGGATCAGTGCCCGATCCAGGATGCGGGCGCCGCTACCGATCAGGCAACATTCCTGGATCTCGCAGCCATGGAGCACCACCTGATGCCCGACGGTGACCCGATCGTGGATGATCAGGGGCGCCCCGCCAGGCTGAAAACGGCTATCGTGGGAAACGTGCAGAATGCTGCCATCCTGGATATTCGTCTCCGCCCCGATGCGAATGAAATGCACATCGCCCCGGATCACGGCCATGGGCCAGACCGAGGCGCGGTCTCCCAGTTCGACCTGTCCAATCACCAGCGCGGCTGGATCGACCCAGGCGCTCGGTGCAACCTGCGGGTAGGTACCCAGATAGGGACGAAGGGTGGTCATTGGTTCCTCCGGGAAGTCAGTTGGTCTGGACCTTAGGTGGTGCTGAGTCGCGGGTCAGGGAGCGAAAAGTTGTGGGAAATCTGGCAAGGAAACGGTTCGCGGCAGCCAGCCAAGGCATCGTGTCAAGTAAGGGGCGGCGCTCTGGCCTCACGTCAGGATGACCGGGCGCGCTGCGCAGTGGCGCGGGCTCCCTCCAGTTTGGCAGCGGATTGGCGGGTATTGCTCAGCGAGCAAGTCACGGGAATGTCTTTCCTGGTCAGGGGGGTGGCCTGCCGCCTCAAGACAGTTAGTGACACTTCCCCCCAACTGCTGCGGAAGCATTGGCCATTGCGGGACGCCGCTTGCCTGGTTCATGATGCTTCGCCACAGAGCCCCGATCGGAGATCATCCCCATGCCGCGCTTTCCCTTGCCCCTGATGCTGGCGCTGCTCTTGCCATCCGCGATGGTAAGTGCCGAGAAAAAATTTGGCACCTTCATCGATGAGGCGGAACCGGCGGCGCCCGCCAGCCTCCAGGAGGGCAAGCAGTGGGAAGAGGGTCGGGCCACTCTCCCACCCTGGCCGGCGGACGGCGACCTGGTGGAGCTAAAGTTGGATTTTCGTTCACCCGGCAATTTTCGTTACTTTATCGATGGCCGGCACCTCCGGGTCGACGCCGATGAGGTGGTGCGCTACACCCTGGTGGCCGAAGCGCCCAGTGGCACCCGCAACGTGACCTTTGAGGGCCTGCGTTGCACGGCGCAGGGGACTTATCGGCAGTATGCCTATGGCTCCAACAAGGCCTTCATCCCCGTCGAGGAGGGGGACTGGCAGCCCATCAGCCTCCAGACCGGTGACCGCCTCCATAAGGAACTGCATGGCCATTTCCTCTGCGTGCCCCGCGCCTTCGCCCCTCGCCCCGTCAAGGACATGATCCGGGCCTTCAAGGGGCAGGTCCAACTACGCGAGAACGCGGGATTCCTGTCCGATTGAGCGCCCTAGAGGCGGAGGCCTGAGGTCGTGGCGCAACCTGGATGCCCCAGGGGTGTCCTCAGGGCTGACTCCGCAGGTCGGCGCGCCGAGCCGCTTGGCATTATCCTTTTCCACCCCCCTGCTGGTCCCCTACAGAGCCATGGAAAATCCGCTCCTCGACATGCCTGGCCTCCCGCCCTTTGGCCGCATTCAGGCCGAACACGTTGAACCCGCCATCGATGCCCTGCTGGCCCGCAACCGGGCCCGCATCGCTGACCTGACCAGGGGCGAGGAGCCACCGACCTGGGAGCGTTTCATCGAGCCCCTGGAGCTGCTGGGAGATACCCTGGAGCGCGCCTGGTCGCCCGTCGGGCACCTCAACGCCGTCATGAATAGTGAGGCCCTGCGCGCGGCCTATAACGCCTGTCTGCCCAAGCTCAGCGCCTATGGCACCGAGCTGGGCCAGAACCGGGCGTTATTCGAGGGCTACCGCGCCGTGGCCGCCCAGGAGCATCTGGATGCCACCCAACGCCAGTTGCTCAACCATGCCTTGCGCGATTTTCACCTCTCAGGCGTCGATCTGCCGCCGGAGAAACAGGCCCGCTTCAAGGAGATCGACCAGGCCCTGGCAGGCCTGACCGCCAAGTTCGCGGAAAACCTACTGGATGCCACCCATGCCTGGAGCAAGCGCCTCACCGATGAGGCCGCGCTCGCCGGCCTGCCCGTCTCCGCCCGCGCCCTGGCGCGTCAGACCGCCACCCAGCGCGGGGAAGAAGGCTGGGTCCTGACCCTGGACTTTCCCTCCTACCAGCCGGCCATGACCTACGCCGATGACCGGGAACTCCGCCAAGAGCTCTACGAGGCCTATGTCACCCGCGCCTCGGAACTCGGCCCACACGGGGGCCAGTGGGACAACGGTCCGCTCATGGAGGAGATCCTGGCCTTGCGGCACGAGCAGGCCCGCTTGCTGGGTTTCGCCAACTACGCCGAGCGTTCCCTGGCCACCAAGATGGCCCGGACCACCGACGAGGTGATGGGTTTCCTCAACGACCTCGCCGAGCGGGTCGCCGCCAAGGCCCGGGAGGAACTGGCCGAGGTGCGCGACTTTGCCCGCAGCTATTACGGCGCTACGGCAATCGAGCCTTGGGACCTGGCCTATTATTCCGAGAAGCTGCGCGAGCAGCGCTATGCCATCACCCAGGAGGAGCTGCGGCCCTACTTCCCCCTGGACCGGGTCATCGAGGGTCTCTTCGCCGTCCTGGAGAGGTTGTTTGATATCAGCATCCAGGAGGTACAGGGGGTCGAGACCTGGCACCCCGATGTCCGCTTTTTCGAGATCCGCGCCAGGAACCCTCAGGTCAGCGAAGCGG
>JAGVUH010000512.1 GCA_019136395.1 Gammaproteobacteria bacterium | reverse complement strand
GGTGAATTCGTCATCAGGTAACTGAGGTGAGGTGGTTGTGGCGGGCTGCTCAGGCATAAGGGAAATTTACTTGCTTAGCTGCTTGTTAAGCAAGTACAACCTGAATAGTTACCATAGACCAACGCCGTGGAGATGCTGGAAGGTCATCGTCTGAGACAGGGGTTTTTTTTACTGTTTGTGGCAGGCACGCGGCTGGACTTGTGCTTCACGCCCCTGGAAGCCTGTATAGGCAAGGTATTGGTAGGGAAGGCACGGGGGAGGGTGAGGATCAACCGAGGGAGGGGTAGGAGGGCGCTACTTGATAGCCACTAGATAGCAGCCCCTATAAACACAAAAGGCCAGAGGTTAAATCTGGCCTAAGTGATTGTTTTTATGGTGGGCCGTCAGGGATTTGAACCCCGGACCAAGGGATTATGAGTCCCCTGCTCTAACCGCTGAGCTAACGGCCCAGAATTGTTATTAGCCACCAGTAACCAAATCGTTGCTAACCTTTTCACTGGCGGCCAATTGATCATTCACTGTCAAGGAAGCTGCGCAGCTTGTCCGAACGGGTGGGATGACGCAGCTTGCGTAGGGCCTTGGCCTCGATCTGGCGAATGCGCTCACGGGTGACGTCGAACTGCTTGCCGACCTCTTCCAGGGTATGGTCGGTGTTCATGTCGATGCCGAAGCGCATGCGCAGGACCTTGGCCTCGCGGGAGGTGAGACTGGCCAGCATGTTTTGCGTCGCCTCGCGCAACCCCTCGATGGTGGCGGATTCCACGGGGGAGATGACTCCCGAATCCTCGATGAAATCACCGAGATGTGAATCCTCGTCATCGCCAATGGGGGTTTCCATGGAGATGGGCTCCTTGGCGATCTTGAGGACCTTGCGCACCTTGTCCTCCGGCATCTCCATGCGCACGGCAAGTTCCTCGGGCGTGGCCTCGCGGCCCATCTCCTGCACCATCTGCCGCGAGACGCGGTTGAGCTTGTTGATGGTCTCGATCATGTGCACCGGGATGCGGATGGTGCGGGCCTGATCGGCGATGGAGCGAGTGATGGCCTGGCGAATCCACCAGGTGGCGTAAGTGGAAAACTTGTAGCCGCGGCGGTATTCGAATTTGTCCACCGCCTTCATCAGGCCGATGTTGCCTTCCTGAATCAGATCCAGGAACTGCAGGCCACGGTTGGTGTATTTCTTGGCGATGGAGATGACTAGGCGCAGGTTGGCCTCGACCATTTCCTTCTTGGCCCGACGCGCCTTGGCCTCGCCGATGGACATGCGCCGATTGACTTCCTTGATCTCGCCAATGGTCAGGTAATTTTCGCGCTCGACTTCCTGCAGCCGACGCTGAGCGCGACGGATGTCCTGTGCATGGCGGGCAAGGGCCGCGGCGTAGTGCTCACCGCTGGCGATCTGCCCATCCAGCCAGTCGGGATTGGTCTCGTTGGCCGGGAAGGTGTTGATGAAGGTCTTGCGTGGCATACCGGCGCCGTCGACGGCCAGACCCATGATGACCCGTTCCTGGGTGCGAATCCGTTCGATGGTGGCGCGCAGGGTCTCGGCGAGTTCCTGAAAGACATTGGCGACCAGCTTGAACTGTAGGAAGACCTCGGAGACGTCATCCATGGCCTGACGGGTGCGGTCATCCAGTCGGCCGTGTTGATCCAGGCATTGCTTGAGGTGCGCGTAACGGTCGCGCATGAGTTGGACCCGCCGGGCCACTTCCTCGGGGTCTGGACCTGAATCGGCCGTGGCCACCTCCTCGGCCTCCTCCTCCACATGATCGTCGACGACCTCGGGATGCTCTTCGTCCGCCGCGGCTTCCTCGACCGGCGGGGCGGCGATGATGGCCGCGGGCGGGACAGGCAGGGCTTCCTCGGCGTCGGTGAAGCCAGAGATGGCATCGGATAAGCGCATCTCATCCTTCTCGACCCGGTCAAAGATTTCCAGCAGCCGCTCGACGCTGCGCGGGTACATGGAAAGGGCGGCGAGGACCTGGTTCAGCCCTTCCTCGATGCGCTTGGCGATCTTGAGCTCACCCTCGCGGGTCAGCAGTTCCACGGTGCCCATCTCGCGCATGTACATGCGCACCGGGTCGGTGGTGCGACCAAACTCGGAATCAACGCTGGCCAGGGCGGCGGCAGCGGCCTCGGCGGCCTCGTCGTCGGAGACGGCCGTATCGCTGAGGGTCGAGTCGAGTTCCGCGGGGGCGGTCTCGTGAACCTCGATCCCCATGTCGTTGATCATCCGAACGATGTCTTCGATCTGTTCGGGTTCGACGATGCCCTCGGGCAGGTGATCGTTGACCTCGGTATAAGTCAGGTAGCCCTGCTCTTTGCCTTTGGTGATCAGTTGCTTCAGTTG
>JAGVUH010000574.1 GCA_019136395.1 Gammaproteobacteria bacterium | reverse complement strand
CAGTTGCTCGACGGTGACGTCCTGACCGACGCGCACGCCCAGCTTCACCTCGACCTGACCCATGTCTATGATGCGCTGGATCTCGGCATCCAGCTTGTCACGCGGGACGCGGTAGCCGGGGATGCCGAACTTGAACATGCCCCCCAGGCCCTGGTTGGACTCGAAGATGGTGCAGGCGTGGCCCTTGCGGCGCAGTTGGTAGGCCGCCGCCAGTCCGGCGGGACCGCCACCGACGATGGCCACCTTCTTGCCGGTATCCGGGCCGGCGACGAAACCGTAGCCGTTGGCGATGGCGGTATCGCCGATGAACTGCTCGACGGAGTTGATGCCGACGAAGTCCTCCAACTCGTTACGGTTGCAACCATCCTGGCAGGGGGCCGGGCAAACGCGGCCCATCATCGCCGGGAAGGGATTGGCGTCGGTGGAGCGGCGGAAGGCGTACTCCTGCCAGTCGACGCCCACCGGCGGCTTCTCCTGCTGACGCACGATGGCCAGCCAGCCGCGGATGTCCTCACCGGAGGGGCAGGAGCCCTGGCAGGGGGGCGTCTTGTGGACGTAGGTTGGACACTTGTGCGAGGTATCCTGGACGAAGATCTTCTCGGTGAGGCTGTGCCAGACGTTATCGCCGTCTTTAAACCGCCGCCAGGAAACCTTGGTCTTCATTTCTGCGCTGGAAGTCGCCATGGATTGTTCTCCGTACCAGTGGGAACCCGTGTTTTGAATTCTGTGCCGACGCGAATCAGGCGCGCCGGCGGCAATGGATGCGCGCTCAGTCCTCGTCGTCCGCGGACTCGTCGTCATCCTCCTCCTCGTCTTCGTCGTCCAGGTCATCGTCGTCCCCCGGGGTCAGGACGATGGCGTTGGACACCAGTTGGTGCACGCTGACGATCTGCTCCATCTCCATGCCGTAGTAAGGCAGGACCTTGGTGAACTGGCTCTTGCAGATGGCGCAGATGGCGGCCATGTGGGTGACGCCCTTTTCCTGCATGACGTTGTTGAGCGCCGTCATGCGCGGCAGGGCCCCCTTGACCCGCAATTCCATGAGGTCGTCGGTGAGGAGACCGCCACCACCACCGCAGCAGAAGGTGCGCTCGCGGATGGTGTCCTCGTCCATGTCGTGGAAATGGTTGCACACCGCCTTGATGACGGCGCGCGGGATATCGAACTGACCACCCGGGGTCGGGCCCATGCGGCTGGCGCGGGCCACGTTGCAGGAGTCATGGTAGGTCAGCACCATGTCGTCGTTCTGGGTCTTGTCGAAGTTCAGCTTGCCCTGCTGGATGAGGTCATGGGTGAACTCGCAAATGTGCTGGGGTACCGGATAGCGGGGATCGAGGAAGTCCCAGGGGCCGGCCAGGGTGTTGAGGAAGCTGTAGGCGACGCGCCAGGCATGGCCGCACTCGCCGAAGACGATGCGCTTGACCTTGAGCTGGATCGCCGCTTCGCGGATGCGCTGGGAGACCCGCCGCATGTTCTCGTAGGAGCCGATGAACATGCCGAAATTGGCCGCCTCGGAGGCGTGAGTGCTCAGGGTCCAGGAGACCCCGGCCTCGTGGAAGACCTTGCCATAGCCTACCAACCCGTCGACATGGGGTTCGGCGAAGAAGTCCGCCGAGGGCGTGACCAGCAAGATCTCGGCGCCGACCTTGTCGATGGGGTAGCGCACCTTGACGCCGGTATCGTCGTAGACGTCCTCTTCCAGACCCTCAAGGGTATCCCTGAGGGCCGGACCCGGCAGGCCGAGGTTGTTGCCGATCTTGTAGACCTTGCCGATGATCTCGTTGCAGTACTTCTGGCCGACGCCGATGTGGTCCATGATCTCGCGGGCGGCCATGGAGATCTCGGCGGTATCGATGCCGTAGGGGCAAAAGACCGAGCAACGGCGGCACTGGGAGCACTGGTGGAAGTAGCTGTACCAGTCGTCCAGCACCTCCTGGGTCAGATCCTCGGCGCCCACCAGTTTGGGGAACCACTTGCCGGCCAGGGTGAAATAACGCCGATAGACCTTGCGCATCAGGTCCTGACGGCCCACCGGCATGTTCTTGGGGTCCTTGGTGCCGATGTAATAGTGGCACTTGTCGGTGCAGGAACCACACTTGACGCAGGCGTCCATGTAGACCTGCAGGGACCGGTAGCGACCGAGCAGATCGCCAAATTTGGCGATGGCCTTGTTCTGCCAGTCGTCCACCAGTTCGCCGGGGAAGCCCAAGGGCTCCTGATGTTCGGGTTTGGCGACGAAGGGCCGGGAGTGGGCCATGAGCCCAGGGGTGACCTCCGGAATCTCCAGGTAGGGTTGGAGCTCGGGAACCTCCAGGTTAGCCTTTGCCATGATTCAACCTCGTCCGCAAAGCTTGTCTTATCGTGCCGGGGTCCGGTGGTCGCGGTCTGTTGGTCGCGTCGCGCGCCGGATTGCCAGACCGCGCATTATTGTTCGAGCCGCCGGGCCCAGGGTGACAGGTGCCGCTCTTCACGCGGGTTGTCCACCTGATTGCGCGTCGGGCTGAAGAAGAGTCCCGGGGCATGCAACAACTTGCTGTAAGGGAAGACGATCATGAGGATGGCGACCAGCAGCAGGTGCAGCAGGAGCAGAGGGTCCGCGGGCAGGGGCTGGAAATGGAAGGTCATGAGCCCGAGGAAGAATTGCTTGACCGAGACGACGTCGACGTGGACGACGAAGGTCATGCCCAGTCCCGTCAGACCAATGCCGATCAGGAGGGCAAGGATCAGGTGATCCGAGGGTCCGGTAATGTAGCGGACCCGATCGACCAGGAAACGCCGCCCCCAGAGGCCGGCGAGGCCCACGACCATGGCCATGCCGCCGTAAATGCCAAAGGGTTGAACGAGCTCGATGGGCAGCCAGACCGGATCCATGAAATAGCGCAGGTGGCGCAGGGTGACCAGGAACAGGCCGAAGTGGAAGATCCAGCCAAAGAGCCAGGTCCACTTGTTACCCTTGAAGAGGCTTTCGAAGAGCACCACCTCCCGGACGAGACGGAAGGCGACGCCCCCCTTGGTCACCGGGGCCGGCGTGGTAGGGATCTTGAGGGGCGCGGGGGTACGCGCGTATTGCGCAATCTTGTTCACCAGGCCGACCAGGAGAATCAGGGCGGCAAGATAGAACAACGAGGCATATACAACGGTCAGGAATGACATGCTCCGCTACCTTCAGTGGATCCGATGATCGGCCGGGACAGCCAGGGCCCCGCCTTGTTCGCCGCTCGCCCTCGTTATCAAGCCGGGGCGAGGCGGATCCGTTGTACTATCACCGGATCCGCGCTACGCGGCCACCGCGACCCGTAGGTCGCGCATGCTGACTGGGATCAGACGCAACCGGTCGGCTTGGGCAGGCCCGCGTAACGGCAAGCCTGCTTGGCCGGGCCGTAGGGGAAGAGGCCATAGAGGTACTTGCTGTTGCCCTTGTCCTTACCCAGCTTCTTGCCCACGGCCTTAGTCAGGACGCGGACAGCGGGGGCGATCTGATACTCTTCGTAGTATTCGCGCAGGAAGTTGATGATGTCCCAGTGCTCCTCGGTCAGTTCCAGGTCGTCTTCCTTGGCCATGACGCTGGCGAATTGATGTTGGCCAGATAGCCTTCTTCGTCGGTTTCAAAGGTCTTGCCGTCGACTACGATGGGCATGTTGGTGATCTCCTCGATCAGTGTGAAAGTTAAACGGGGCTTACAGCCAGGCCTGGACCTTGTCGTGTTCCGTGGTGAGATCCACGAAACCGGCGTAATCCACGACCTGAATACCTTCGATCAGACGATCCTCGCGGAAACCGCGGGCCTTGAGGTCCGGGCCGAGTACGTAGACCGACACCTTGCCGAGGCCCGACTTGACCAGGGACTCGGCGCTCGAACCCACCAGGGCCGCATAGACGCCATCCTCGATGAGGAGCACGGCCGCGCCCGGGGACGCGAATTTGAGGCAGGATTCCAGCGAGTTGCGCTCGAAGGGGGTTTTGTTGACGGTGTGCAGGATGCTCATGGTTACCCTCCTTAGAAGCTGAAGACCACGTCGGCCTCATCCATGAGCTCGGTGACGCGGGCGGCATCCACCACCTCGACGATGTTCTCGATCTCTTCCTCGGTATCCATGTCTTCGTAGGCGATCGCGACCAGGTCATCCTGGGTCAGGCCGCGGGCCGCCAGGGAATCCGCGTCCACGTAGATGTTCTTGACTTCATAGTCGCCCAGGGTGCGGTAGGTGGGCGAGAAGTTCTTCATGCCGATGCCGGTGGTGTCCTGGCCCTTGACCAGTTGGTAGACACCGTCATCGACGAACATGAGACTGACCTCCTGATCGAAGGCCGCGCCGATCAACACCACTTCCAGGGACTCCCAGGCATAGATGGTGCCGTAGGGGGCCTTCCGGTTCAGGTACATGAATTTCTTGACGACTTCGGACATGACGCTGACTCCTGTTAGTCGCCGAAGACGACGAGGCGATCCGACTGGATGGCGGCCTCGACCAGTTGCCCGAGGCCCGAGATGCGGAACCTGGGATGAATGTTGGTCGCGTCCTTGCCGTTGCGCTGGGCCTCACCCTCGTCGACGATGCCGCGGCGCTGGGCGGCGGCCACGCAGACTACCATGTCGAGGTCATACTTCTGGGCCAGGTCGGCCCAGCGGTTGACGACGTGACGATCGTCCTGGGGCGGCGTGGTCAGGCGCGTCGAGTTGTTGACCCCGTCGTGATAGAAGAAGACGCGGAAGACCTCATGGCCCTTCTCCAGCGCCGTCTTGGTGAAGAAGTAGGCGGTATCGGAGGCCTGATGCTGATAGGGGCCTTCGTTGATCTGAATAGCGAACTTCATTGCAACCTCAAGCAGGTGTGGCGGCCCCGGGGGCGAGCCCGGGGCGCCGATCCCTTAGAAGCGGATGTAGTTGGAGGCGTTGAAGCTGGCCCGGGCACCGCGCCAGGTATCGATGTGATACTTGGTGAAGGGCAGCTCGACCTCTTCAAAGAAGCGCGGCCAGCCGATGCGCTCGATCCACTCGTTGACGCGCTCCCAGTCGCGAGCGCCTTCCTTGTAGGCCTTGAGGATGCGCTTGACGATGGCGGTGGCCTCCGGCCAGCGCGGCGGGTTGTTGGGGATGCCGGCGGCGACCAGCTTCTGGAAGGTGGGCTTGCCGCGGGCGTTGGAGTGGTTGCCGCCGACCCAGATCGCCAGCTTGGTGTGCTCGGCGTCGTTGATCTGCATCGGGGGGCAGGGTGGGTAGCAGGCGCCGCAGCAGATGCACTTGCGCTCGTCGACTTCCAGGGAGGGCTTGCCGTTGACGATGGCGGGCCGGATGGCGGCCACCGGGCAGCGGGCGACGACGGAGGGGCGCTCGCAGACATTGGCCACCAGGTCATGATTGATCTTGGGCGGCTTGGTGTGCTGGATCACCCTGGCCGCCGCAGTTGATCTGGCAGCAGGAGGTGGTGATATGCACCCGGTTGGGCATGTTGGTGTTTCTGAACTCGTCGATGAGCTCGTCCATCATCGACTTGACCACGCCGGAGGCATCGGTACCGGGGATGTCGCAATGCAGCCAGCCCTGGGTGTGGGAGATCATGGTCACCGAGTTCTGGGTGCCACCGACGATGAAGCCGGAGTCCTCGACGGCCTTGATCAGGGGCTCGACCTTGGCGGCGTCGGCGACCATGTACTCCAGGTTGGAGCGTAGGGTGAAGTGGACGAAGCCATCGCCGAACTGCTCGCCGATCTCGCACAGCTTGCGCAGGGTGAAGACGTCGAGGATACGCTGGGTGCCGACCTTGACGGTCCAGATCTCGTCGCCACTATAGGCGACGTGACGCAGGACGCCGGGGCGTGGATGCTCGTGGTATTTCCACATGCCGAAGTTCTTGCGCATCACGGGATGCATGTATTGCCAGGGATCGGGACACCCGGTTTCGATCGGCTCGCGCATGTCTGCCATCGCCTTTCCTCCAAGAATACTAGTAGGTCTTTAATGCTGTCCGGTACGTGGCGACGGCCCGGCTTGAGGGGCCGTCGCCACGCGAGGGGTGGGTTAGCCGGCCTCGGCGCGGCGCTCGAACCAGGCCTCGGCGGCCTCGTCCCAGCCATCCATGCGGATGTAGGAGCTTTGGCGCGGGTGGCTGAGCATGTTGGGATCGGGATCGACGCCGATGCCTTCGAGGAAGTTGGCCAGGCCGATGCGCTCGATCATCTCGCCGCAACGCTCGTGCTCCAGGCCATTCTCAGCCCAGAAATCGATGATGGTCCCGGCCAGTTCGACCATGGACTCCCAGTCCTCCTCGGTCTCCAGCTTCTTGAAGGGAACCAGGACGGTGCCCATCAGGTCGCCGATCTTGAGGGTGCGCTTGCCGCCGATCAGGATGGTGACGCCCTTGTCGTCACCGGGGTGCAGGGCCTTGGGCATGACGTTCAGGCAATGCATGCAACGCACGCAGTCGCGGTTGTTCACCGCCAGGGTGTCGTCGTCGTTCAGGGACAGGGCCTGGGTCGGGCACCGGGTGATGACGTTGTCGATGTAGTACTGCCGGCCCTTCTCGGCGATGTAGGCCTTGACCTCGGCCTGGTCGACCTTCATGTCGTCGCGCCAGGTACCGATGACGGCGAAATCGGCGCGCTCGATGGCGTTCTGGCAGTCATTGCCGCAGCCGGAGACCTTGAACTTGAACTTGTAGGGCAGGGCCGGGCGATGGACGTCGTCGACGAAGTTGTTGACCAGCAGGCGGTGGGCCTTGAGCTCGTTGACGCAGGACATCTCGCAGCGGGCCGCGCCGACGCAGGACATGGCGGTGCGCACGCAGGGGCCGGCGCCGCCCAGGTCCCAGCCGTACTCGTTGATCTCGTCGAAGAAGTGCTGGGTATTCTGGGTGTCCGTACCGATGAACATGATGTTGCCGGTCTGACCGTGGAAGGTCACCAGACCCGAACCGTACTTTTCCCAACTGTCGGCGAGCTGGCGCAGCATGGCGGTGCTGTAGTGGTTGCCCGCCGGGGGCTGAACGCGCAGGGTGTGGAATTCCTTGGACTTGGGGAAGGCCTTACCCACCTCGGAAAAGCGGGGGATGATGCCACCACCATAGCCGTAGACGGAGACGGTGCCGCCCTTCCAGTAACCCTTGCGGGTTTCGTAGGAGTGCTCGAGTTGACCGAGCAGGTCGTTGGTGACGGCGTTGATGCGCTCTTCCGGATGCTCATCGCGGAGTCGCTTGATGCCGGAAATGAAGCTCGGCCAGGGGCCGGTCTCCAGCTGGTCGAGCATCGGAGTTTGGTGCTTGTCGATAGCCATTGCGCTGTCTCTCCTGTCTTTCTTTAAGCGGAAAGCTGTGGTAGCCCTGGTCCAGGACCCCGCGTCTTGAAAGATCCGCGGGACCCCCTCAATTTTGTCGCTGGCGACGCCGGAACCGCGCCTGATTCGCTCCTGATCCTTGTCCGCGCGGGATAAGGATGATCGCTGCTCACTATAACGCTGACCTCTGGACTGGGCTATTCCACCGACGGGGAGATGGGGTAGAGATCGCCTATCTACTTTGGGATAAGGCCCCTCTTACCGGCTCCAAACCTGGCCCGAACCGCCGCCCCACCCTGATGCCGCCTGATCTCAGCCCCGAGGAAAATGAATTATTCAAAGATGTTACGTCAACAGCCCAGCTCAGTCAACGCTCTCTAATATAAACTAATACTTATAAACCTCAGCTTTACTAGGCACCTGACTGATCCTGGTTCCCCTGGAGGCCCGCTCATCCGCTACCCGCCTCGCCCCGCCGCCGGCCGCGGTTGCATTCATCGCCGCTGGCGGCATATTGCCATCAATTCACCTCATCCCCGCGGTAAATCGAAGCCATGTTGAAACTTAGCGATATTCTGGTAGCGCATAAGGAGATCGAGTCCTTCGAGGAACTCACCCCGATCATTCAGGACATCGCCCGCGGTGGCGAGCGCTTCTTCCGCATCGACCTCAAACCCCCCTATCCGGACACGCCGGAGAACTGGGAGGATCGACTCGAGGCCGTCTTCAGCGGCCGCATCCGCTAGCCTGACAGGTACCCCCGGACCATGCCCATGGATCTCATGTCATTCAATCTCGATCACCAGCGCCTGACGGACACGGCCGCCGACTCCGTCCTCAACCGGGCCGCCGAGGAGGCGGCCATCGAGGCCCACCTCGATGCCCTGCGGGAGCGGCTGACGGACCTGCTGCGCCAGCCCGCCAGCCCCACCGAGATCGCCGACGTCCGGCTGCAGATGGCCCGCGCCCTGGTGGGTCTGGAGCGGGGCGCCGAGGCCTGGCCCCTGGCCCGGGAGGTGCTGGACGTCTTCATTGCCCACGAGGACTTCGAATCCGCCGCCGACGCCTGCGACGTCCTGTTCCAGGCCGATCAGCCCCAATCCCTCGCCGCCCTGGGCCAGGGTATCTGGCTGGCGGTCACCTACCCCATCGATCCCGACCTGTCCGTCGAGCTCCTCACACACATCGTCGACGAGACCCCGGACGACGCCGACGGGGCCGCCGTCGCCGCCACCACCGCCCTGTTCATCGCCGACCTGCGGGCCCAGGGCGCCCAGCGCGACAATCTGATGTTCTTCGCCAGTCAGATCCTCGGCCAGGTGGCCCGGCGCCATGGTCGGGTGGACAGTCAGGAGGCCTTCGACTACTGGATGGAGAAACTGGAGCTCAAGGAGCCGGACAAATTCCTGGTGCGGCTGCGCAACGTGGTCGACGTCCTGGTCCAGGACGACTGGTGGTTCGACCGCGAGGCCCTGCGCGCTCGCCTGCCCGTCAACTGAGGGCCGCGTCACCATGAACCTCGCCACCCCCAACCTCTTCTGGCAGGAGGACCCCGCCGAGCAACCGGTCGAGATCCCAACCGACGTCGTCGACGTGCTCTTCAGCCTGGAGGGTAAGCGTCTGCCGGTGGATCATGCCTACGTCCTGATGCAAGCCATCGCCGGACGCCTGCCCTGGTTCACGGACGAGCCGCGGCTGGGCATCCACAGCATCCATGTCGCCGGCTCCCAGAACGGCTGGGAGCGGCCCGCCCATGGCACACACAGCCACCTCATGCTCTCGCGCCGCACCAAGCTGGCCCTGCGGGTGCCCAGTGAGCGGCTGGAAGCACTGGTCGCTGCCCTGCGTGGCGCCACCCTGGACCTGGCGGGCTGCCCGCTCACCCTGGGCGAGGCCAAACCTCGGCCTCTGAGCAAGGAGACCACCCTCCTCGCCCGCTACCTGGTCTGCCTTCCCGGCGAGGGCGAGGGGGACTTTCTCGCCCGGGTCGCCAGCGAGCTGGCCGGCCTGGATATCCGGCTGCGCAAGGCCCTGTGCGGCAAGTCCCTGACCCTGGCCACCCCGGAGGGCGGCCTGGAAAGCCGCAGCCTGCTGCTCGCCGACCTGGCGCCGGAGGAATCCCTTCGCCTCCAGCGCCAGGGCCTGGGTCCTCACCGGACCCTGGGCTGCGGGCTCTTCATCCCCCACAAGGGCATAGACTCGGTGCGCAAGGGGGGCTGAGACTCAGACGCCAAGCAGGAGCCGTGATGGGTCTTCCACCATATCCTTGATGGTGACCAGGAACTGCACGGCGTCCCGCCCGTCGATGATGCGGTGGTCGTAGGACAGGGCCAGATACATCATGGGCCGGGCGACGATCTGACCCTTCACCACCATGGGCCGCTCCTGGATCTTGTGCATGCCGAGGATGGCGCTCTGGGGCGGATTGAGGATGGGCGTCGACAGCAGGGAGCCGAAGACGCCACCGTTGGTGATGGAGAAGGTGCCGCCGGTGAGATCCTCGAAGCTCAGGGAGCCCTCCTTGGCCTTGCGGCCAAACTCGGCGATACCCTGCTCGATATCGGCCATGCTGAGCCGGTCGCAGTTGCGCAGGATGGGCACCACCAGGCCCCGGGGGCTGCTGACGGCAATGCCGATGTCGTAGTAGCCGTGGTAGATGATGTCGCTGCCATCCACCGAGGCGTTCATGATCGGGAAGCGACGCAGGGCCTCCACCGCCGCCTTGACGAAGAAGGACATGAAGCCCATGCGCACGGTGTGGACCTTCTCGAAGGATTCCTTGTACTTGTTGCGCAGGTCCATGATCGGCTGCATGTCCACCTCATTGAAGGTGGTGAGGATGGCGGCGGTCTGCTGGGCCTGTACCAGGCGCTCGGCGACCCGGGCGCGCAGCCGGGTCATCGCCACGCGCTGCTCGGGACGGCCGGCCTCCCCTCCCAGGGCCGGGGCCTGGGTGGCCAGGGACCGGGCGGCGGTCTCGGCGTCGACGACGGGGGCGCTGGCCTCGCGCTGATCCAGGTGGGCGACCACGTCGGCCTTGTG
Organism: Gammaproteobacteria bacterium; assembly: GCA_019136395.1. The sequence goes on along the minus strand of JAGVUH010000574.1, from coordinate 11,571 downwards.
GATGCGCCCGCCCTTGCCACTGCCGGCGATCTCGGCGGGATTGAGGTCCAGTTCCTTCACCAGGCGCCGGGCCGCCGGGGCCAGCACGGCCTCACCGGCCGGGGTGGGCTGGCTGGGGCTGGGCGGGGAGGCGGGGCCTCCCGTGGCCGGGGCCGAAGGCGGAGCGGCGGGCGCGGCGCCGGCGGCGCCGATCCGGGCGAGGACGGTGGCGGCGGTGACCGTCGCCCCTTCCCCGACCAGGACCTCGATCAACTGGCCATCGGCGGGTGCCGGCACCTCCAGGACGACCTTGTCCGTCTCCAGATCGACCAGGTTCTCATCTTTCTTGACCGGATCGCCCGGCTTCTTGTGCCAGGTCAGCACGGTGGCATCGGCGACGGACTCCGGGAGGGCGGGAACGAGGACTTCGGTGGTGGTGGTCATAGCGGGATCCTGGGATTCTGTTTTTCGTTGATCTGGCCAGAGAGGGCCTCATCGATGAGGCGCTCCTGTTGCTCGACGTGGACATGGCGGTGGCCGCAGGCCGGGGCCGCGGAGGGGGCGCGACCCACGTAGCCAACCCGCCGGTTATCCGCCAGGAGGCGGTGGAAACGGTGCTTGATCTGGTCCCAGGCGCCCTGGTTCTTGTGCTCATCCTGACACCAGATGATCTCGGTGGCGGCGGTGTAGGGGGCCAGGGCGGCCTCGAAGTGGGCCTTGGGCCAGGGATAGAGTTGCTCGAGGCGCAGGATGGCGACATCCGTCAGCCCCCGGCCGCGGCGGGCCTCCAGCAGGTCGAAATAGACCTTGCCACTGCACAGGATGACGCGCTTGATCGCCTGGGGGTCCAGGTTGTCGATCTCGCCGATCACCGGCTGGAAGCGCCCGCTCTCCAGTTCATCCAGGCTGGAGGTCGCCAGCCGATGGCGCAGCAGGCTCTTGGGCGTCATGACGATCAGGGGTCGCCGGTAGTTGCGCAGCATCTGGCGCCGCAGCAGATGGAACATCTGGGCCGGGGTGCTGGGGACGCAGACCTGGACGTTGTCCTCGGCGCAGAGTTGCAGATAACGTTCCAGCCGGGCCGAGGAGTGCTCCGAACCCTGCCCCTCCAGGCCATGGGGCAATAGCATCACCAGGCCACACTCCAGGTTCCACTTGGTGCCGGCGGAGGTGATGAACTGGTCGATGACCACCTGGGCGCCGTTGGCGAAGTCGCCGAACTGGGCCTCCCACAGGGTCAGCTCGTTGGGCTCGGTGCTGGCGTAGCCATACTCGTAGGCCAGGACCGCCTCCTCGGACAGGACCGAGTCGATGGCGATGAAGGGCGCCTGGTGTTCGCTCAGGTGCTGCAGGGGGGTATAGCTCTCGCCGGAGGCCTGGTCATGGATCTTGGCGTGGCGATGGAAGAAGGTACCGCGACCGCAGTCCTGGCCCGAGAGGCGCACGCCATAGCCGGCGTCCAGCAGGCTGGCATAGGCGAGATTTTCACAGAAGCCCCAGTCGGCGAGCAGATCGCCCTTGGCCATCTTGCGCCGCTCGTTCCAGATCTTGCTCACCCGGGGGTGGAGCTCGAAACCCTCCGGAACCACCAGCAGGCGTTTGGCCAGGTCCTGGATTTGCTCCCTTGGGATGCCCGTGGCGACGTCCTGATCCCAGTCCTTGCCGGCATAGGCGCGCCAGGAGGCGCGATAGGGGTTTTCCAGGCCGCGCACGACGGGGCGGGCGATGGCCACCCCCTGTTCGATGGCGGCGCGGTACTTCTCCACCATGCCATCGGCCTCTTCCCTGGTGACGATACCCTGGGCGATCAACCGCTCGGCGTAGACCTCGCGGGAGGTGGGATGGGCGCGGATCTTCCGATACATCATCGGCTGGGTCACGGCGGGCTCGTCGGCCTCGTTGTGCCCCAGGCGGCGGTAGCAGATGAGGTCGATGACGACGTCCTTGTGGAACTGGTTGCGGAAGTCCAGGGCCATGCGGGTGACGAAGATCACCGCCTCGGGATCGTCGCCGTTCACATGGAAGACCGGGGCCTCGACCATCTTGGCCACGTCCGTGCAATAGGGCGTGGAGCGCAGATCCAGGGGATGGCTGGTGGTGAAGCCGATCTGGTTGTTGATGACGACATGGAAGGTGCCGCCGGTGCCATAGCTGCGGGTCTGGGAGAGCTGCAGGGTCTCCGGGACCACGCCCTGACCACCGAAGGCGGCGTCGCCATGAATGAGGAAGGGCAGCACCTGATCGCCGGTGTGGTCGCGGCGCCGGCGCTGACGGGCGCGCACCGAGCCCTCGATCACCGGGTTGACGATCTCCAGATGGGAGGGATTGAAGCCCAGCACCACATGGAGGTTGCCGCCGGGGGTCTGGATGTCCGAGGAGAAGCCCATGTGGTACTTCACGTCGCCGGCCTTGAGGCCGGCCTCCGGTACCCGCCCCTCGAACTCGTCGAAGAGGGTGGTGGGGGGCTTGCCGAGGATGTTGATCAGGACATTGAGGCGGCCGCGATGGGCCATGCCGATGACGATCTCCTTGATGCCTTTGCGCCCGGCACGCTGGGCGAGTTCATCCACCAGGGGAATCAGGGCCTCGCCGCCCTCCAGGGAGAAGCGCTTCTGGCCGACGTAGCGGGCGTGGAGATAGCGCTCCATCCCCTCCGCGGCGGTGAGCAGGGTCAGCAGCCAGCGGCGATCCGCGGCCTCCAGTTCCGGCTTGGCGCGATAACCCTCCAGGCGCTTCTGGATCCAGCGCTTCTGCTCGACGCTGGTGATGTGCATGTATTCGGAACCGATGGCACCGCAATAGATCTCCTTCAGCAGGGCCACGATGTCACGGAGCCGCATGCGGTCGGGGGCATAGAGGGACCCGGTGTGGAAGGTCTGCTCCAGATCGGTCTCGGTCAACTGGTAAAAGGCCGGGTCCAGGTCCGGCACCGGTGGCCGGTCGCGCAGATTGATAGGGTCGATATCGGCGGCCTGATGACCGCGATAGCGGTAGGCATTGATCAACCGCAGGACCGCGGCCTGCTTCTCCGCCGCCGCCGGCTCCAGGTGCTCGGAGCGCCGGACCAAGGGGCGGAGATGGCTCTCCCGGGCCAGGCGGCGGAAATTCTCCTGGACCGGGCCGTGGGGGATGTCGTTGGCCGCCGCCCCGCGCATGAGATCGAAACGCTGACGCCAGGTCAGCTCGACGCTCTCGGGATCGACGAGATAGCGTTCATAAAGATCCTCGATGAAGGCCGCGTTGCCTCCATAGAGGGCGCTCGAGGCGCGGAACTGCTCGATCAAGGCACTCATGGTGGTAAAACTCCTCAGCTTATGCCTGGCCAGGCGCGCGCCTCTGACGGACGCTTGCTCCCTCACCGACCCGCCACCTGGTCCACGCCAATAGCAAACCCTTCCGGCTGGAAGGGCACCAGGTCGCGAGTCGATTCAGCCAATGTATACCATAATAGATAAATTCATGGGCAACGGATTGCCGCCGCTCTCCCGGCATCGACCGGGAGCGACTCAGCCCCCAAGGAACCCCGAAGTTTTGCTTTACAAAACTTCCCGCCGGGGTAAACTTCATGCCCATTTTCGCCCTTGTGGTCTGTGCTCCCTCTCCTCCGGCAGACTTTCCTTGTTCACAGGTTCTGACATCCCGCCTCCCGGCCGTCCGCGGATGGATCACACTGCCAACCCTGTCCGCCCTTCCACCCCCGCGCGCGGTCGGGGTGAGCCCTCCTGTCGGCATGGCGGCCGTTCATGTCTCGCGGCGTGATTAACCTGCTTCCCGCCCCTCTCTCCCCTGCCCGGCCTCGGGGCCGAGCCGCCGTCGATTAAGTTGTGTATTGATTATTCGACCGTTTTCCCTTGACCAATACACACGATCCATCGAGATAGAAGAAACATGAATATTTACGTGGGCAACCTTTCATACGGTGTGACCGAGGATGAATTGCGCAATGCCTTTGGCGCTTTCGGCGAGATCTCCAGCGTCAGTCTGATTACCGACAAGTTCTCCGGACAATCCAAGGGCTTTGGCTTCGTGGAGATGCCCAATAACGCGGAAGCGGACGCGGCCATCAAGGCCCTCAACGAGACCCCCCTCAAGGGACGCAACATGCGCGTCAACCAGGCCAAGCCCCGGGCTGACCGTCCCCCGCGCAGCGGCGGCGGCGGTGGCGCTCGTCGTTATTGAGGCTGACCATCCGCCAGCTTCCACGTTACCAGGTCCCGACGCCAGCCTGCCCCTTCAATCATCCCCAGCGCCCGGCCCTGCGCGGTTTTCCCGGGTCGGATACCGATACCGGGTGCCCCGGGAATAACAACGCCGCCATCAGCGATCCGCGTCTGGACCTGACCTGAAGCCGCCAGCCCCCCTGGCGGCTTTTTCATTGGTCAGGTCCTGTTTCAGGTCAGGTCAGGTCACGCCCCGCGCCCCGGCCATACGCGCCAGGGGAAATAGGCCAGGGCCGGGTCACCGATAGGGCCGCAGGTACCACCACTCGAAGGCGCGCTTGAGCCAGTGAAACACGGGGCTGGAGGGTAAGAGCAGGTTGTGCCGTTCCGTCCGGGCCACCAGCATCCCTCGATCATTGGCATCGACGATGCAGATCAACTCGACCTTAAAGGTCTCCCGAGGAGGCTGACCGTTCAATTCCGCCAGCAGATTCTTGACGGCCGTCCGGGCCTGAACATCGGCCATGTGGGCCTGCTTGGGCATCCAGTCCGGACCCGGATAGCTGCCGGAGTCCCCGGCGACGTAGACCCGTTCCAGCCCGCCGACCCGACACTGGGCATCGGCCTGGATGAGGCCTCCCGGTGAGCGGGGCAGGCGGGTCTGGTCAAACCAGGCATCACCGGTCATGCCAGGCATGAAGAGGATGAGATCGGCGGGAAAGTCGCCCCCCTCGGTGCTGACCCCGGTCGCGCTGAAGCTCTTGAGTTTATGGCCGAGATGGGTCGCGATATCCCGCTTGCGCATCTCCGCCATCAGACCCGCGACCGCCTTGGGCCCCAGCCGGTTGCCGGGCTTGTCCGCGGGGCTGAAGAAGATCAGCTTGAAGCGGTCCCGGCGGCCTTCCTTGCGCAACTGGCGGTCGATCCCAAACAGGAACTCGAACATGGGCTCGCCGCGCATGGCCTGGGGTTCCTGGGGATTGCCGGCAAACCCCAGGGCGATGGTCCCGCCCGGCAGCGCGCGGAGGCGATCGCGGATCAGTTCCGCGGCGGCAATGCCTTCACAGGGGGTGATGGCATGCTCGATGCCGGGTAGTTTCTTGAGGAAGCGGCCCCCCGAGGCAATGATGAGGCCATCGTTCTCCACCGGGCCGGCACTGGTCTCCAGGACTCGGCCATCGGCACTCAGGCCCGTGGCCGCGGCGGCCAGGTGCTGGACCCCCAGTCGGCGGAAAAAGCTGGCGAGGGGCAGGCGCAAGTCCTCCGGCCGGCGCAGACCCGAGGGAATCCAGATGATCCCGGGAAGATACTGGAATTCCGCCCGGGGACTGACCAGGGTGATCTGGACATCGCCCGCCTTGGCAAGGGCGCGGACGGCGGTCAGGGCGGCGAAGCCGGAACCGACGACGGTGACGCGGGACATGGGACCTCCTAGTGGGGCGTTGGCTGGATCGACGAGGACGAAAAGGTGCTATACATAGCGCGTCCGGTTTTCCGTCCCAAAAGTGCGGGGCCGCAAAACCGGGAATGGAGCCGCGCGGAGTTTATATCGCGACCATCAAGCCCGGAGCGGGGCGCAAGGTGGCGCCGGGTATTCTTTAGTCTGTTGGGGAGAGTGTAACGAATGAAGCCAAGAACCTTCGACACCATCGTCATCGGTACGGGCCCGGCGGGGGAAGGGGCCGCGATGAAGCTGTGCAAGGCGGGCCAGAAAGTGGCGGTGATCGAGGCCCACGATCAGGTCGGCGGGGGCTGCACCCACTGGGGGACCATCCCCAGCAAGGCCCTGCGGCACTCCATCCAGATGCTGGCGGACTACCGACGCCATCCCCTCTTCCAGCACACCCGGGATCAGGTGGAGATCGAATTTCCCGACCTGCTCAAGGCGGCGGACGCCATCATCGACGCCCAGGTGCGCACCCGCTACCGCTACTACCAGCGCAACCGGGTCGAGGTCATCTTCGGCCATGCCCGCTTCCTCGACGAGCACCACATCCAGGTCCCCCGCCCGGACGGGGTGGCGCAGGTCTTTGCCGCCGAGCACTTCGTCATCGCCACCGGTTCCCGCCCCTACCATCCGCCAGACGTGGATTTCACCCACCCGCGCGTGCTCGACAGCGACTCGGTCCTGCGCCTGGGCCATACCCCCCGTTCCATCACCATCTATGGCGCCGGCGTCATCGGCTGCGAGTACGCCTCCATCTTCACCAATCTCGACGTCAAGGTGAATCTGGTCGACAGCCGTGACCGGTTGCTCTCCTATCTGGACGACGAGATCACGGACGCCCTGAGCTATCACCTGAACCAACAGGGGGTGGTGATCCGCCATAACGAGACCTATGCCACGGTGGAGCCAGGGGATGACGGCGTCATTCTGAACTGCCAGTCCGGCAAGAAGTTCAAGACCGACCTCTTGCTATGGGCCAATGGCCGCACCGGCAATACCGCCGACCTGGGTCTGGAAACCCTGGGCCTGACCCCCAACCGCCGCGGCCATCTCGACGTCAACGGCGCCAGCGCCGGCTACGATCAGGGCCGCTTCGTCGGCGGCCACATCGCCGACGGGGAGTGCGACTGGTCCCTCATCCAGGAGGTCCCCACCGGCATCTACACGGTGCCGGAGATCAGCTCGGTGGGCCGGACGGAACGGGAACTGACCGCCGCCCAGGTCCCCTACGAGGTCGCCCACGCCAATTTCCGCACCCTGGCCCGGGCGCAGATCACCGGCCATACCGTCGGCATGCTCAAGATCCTCTTCCACCGCGAGACCCTGGCCATCCTCGGCATCCACTGCTTCGGCGAGCAGGCCTCCGAGATCGTCCACATCGGCCAGGCCATCATGTCCCAGCCGGGCGAGGGCAACAACCTGCGTTATTTCGTCAACACCACCTTCAATTACCCCACCATGGCGGAGGCCTACCGGGTGGCGGCCCTCAACGGGCTCAACCGCCTGTTCTGATGTCGGCTTTGTGGCCGTGGGCCGGGGCCTGGGACCCGGCCCTTGCGCCCTCATCCCCAATTCCTCTCCGAAAAGTCGGAGACCGGGTATGTCAGTGAACGCTCCCGCTGATAAGATTCTGATATAAATGATAAATCATTTATCGAGTTTCGCTGATGCACGCCCGGGATGAGCTTTTCGGCGGGGACTCATCCCTACCCGCGACGCAACGCGACGACTAACCGCTAAGGCCGCCCCTCCCCCGCCATCAGGTCCTTTAGACTCACCCCCGCGAGGGCCTGAGACTGGGCAGCCTGGAGCCGTCGCATCAGGTCCCCGATGGGGTCCTCCGCCGGGAGGGCGTCCTGACCCTCCTCCACATCGTCCCAGACCAGCTCCAGCAGGGCCCGCACGGGAATGATCTCCGCGGCGCGCGCGGGCAGGTATCGGCGGGGCGCCTCACCCAGGGGATAGAGGAAGCCCCCCGCCACGAGCTGGTCCAGGGCAGCCTGAACGGCGCTGGCCGGCTGGTCCAGGGCCCGGGCCAGACTCACGCCATCCCAGGGGGGCTCAGCCTCATGATGGCGCCGGGCGATGGCACTGGCCACCGCCAGCAGCAGGTGAGCCTGACGACCGTAGCCCGATACGCGCGCTTGCCTCCGCGCGTCCAACGTGTCCGGATTCTGCAGATGGTAGGTCAGGCTGGCGCCGGCCAGGACAATCAGCCAGGCGAAGTGGACCCAGACCAAAAAGAGCATGGGAATGGCAAACCCGGAATAGATGGCGGTCAGATGGGTCGAGCCAGCCATGAAGGTCGTGAACCCCCATCCCATCACCCGCCAGAGACTGGCGGCGATCACCCCTCCCAGCAGGGCATGGCGGAACCGCACCCGACTGTTGGGCAAGGCCCAGTAGAGGAAGGTGAAGCCGGCGATCAGGAGCATAAAGGAGGGCACCCAGTCGCTGAGGGCCAGCAAGGTGGCGAGCACCGGGCTGACCTGGATCCCCTCCGGCTTCAGGGTCAGCACCCAGCCAGCCACGCCCGAGGCCAGCAGCAGCAGCAAGGGGACCAACACCAGGCCAGCCAGGTAGTTGCGAAAGCGCGCCGCCAGGGAGCGTGACCGTTCCACCCGCCAGATGGCGTCGAGACCGTCCTCGGTCTGCCGCAACAGGGTGAAGGAGGTGTAGATCAGCAGCAGCATGCCGAAGGTCCCCAGCATGGCGACCTGGGTGTTCTCCACGAAGCGGATAAGCTGGGCGCCGATGATCTCGCCCGTATCGCCGAGAGGCACCAGGATCTCGATCAGCCAGGGTTCGATGCTGTTGTGCGCGCCAAAGCCCTTGAGCACCGAGAAGGTCACGGCCAGGAAGGGCACCACGGACAGTAGGGTGGTGTAGGCCAGGCTCATGGTCCGCAGACTGAGGCCCCCGCGGGTGAAATCGCCGAGGATGGCCCGGAACAGAACGAACAGGACGCGCCAGGGGGCTGCCCTGCTGGTGGTCAGTCTAAGCGACCTGTGCAAGGCGCTCGCCCCCCTCGTTCCGCACGCGGATCTCGCGTTGCGGTAGACCGATCGCGATCCCGGCGGCCCGCAACCGGGCGTCGATGGTACTCATCAGCTCCCCGCGGATCTGTAGCCGGTTGGTCAGAGTCGGCAGGAAAAACCACAGCAGCAGGCCCATGCCGCGTTCGCCGAACTCCTGTACCGTGATCACCGGCGCCGGGTCGGTCATTACCCGCGGGTCCGCGGCCACCACCTCATGGAGAATGCGCAGGGCCGTCTCGGTATCGCTGCCGGATGCGATGCTGATCAGGATCTCGCCCCGGTTGATCTGATCGGACAGGGTCCAGTTGATGACCTCGCCGGTGATCAACTGATTGTTCGGCACCAGCAGTTCGCGCTGATCCCAGGTGCGGATGGTGGTGGCCCGGATCTCGATGCGGGAGACCACACCGCTTTGAGCACCGATGGTCACGGTGTCCCCCACCCGCACGGGCCGCTCGAACAGGAGGATCAGGCCGCTGATGAAGTTGGCCACGATCTCCCGCAGGCCGAAACCGATGCCCACGCCCAGCGCCGCCACCAGCCATTGCACCTGCTGCCAGGTAAGTCCCAGCCGCCCGGCTACCAAGACCACCGCCACCGCGGTGATGCCGTACCCGGTCAGGGCGATGAGGGTATAGCGCCCGCCGGCGCTAATCCGGGTTTGCTGGAACAGCAGGATTTCCAGCAAGCCCGGCAGATGGCGGACCGAGATCACGGCCACAACGATAATCACCACCAGGACGGCCAGATCCGCCAGGGTGACCGGCAGGGTGGTCACCACCCCGTCCACCGTGGAGCTGGCGTGCCACAAGGTGACGTGCTCCAGCCGGTTCAGCGCCGGCAGCACGTCGGACCATAACACCCAAAAGCCGACGGCGCCGGCGACGGTGAGCAGGGCATTGACCAATTGGCGGGTCTGACCGTCCAGTGCCGCCAGGTCCAGGGCCTCGTCGTCCTTGTCCTCGGCCACCCTCGCCACCGCTGGGTCTGGGCTGTCGCCACCCGCCCCCGTTGGGCCGGCCGGCTCCTGCCCCCGCGGCCTGGACCTGAGCCCCCGGGCCTGACGCAGGGCCAGTTGCTGGCGGGTCAGCAGCAGCCAACGCATGATCAACTGCTGGACCAGCACCAGCCCGAGCAGCAGACAAAACTGACCGAGCCAGCGATAGAACAGGGTGCCCGCCGTGTATTGGAAGCCGGCGAGGGTCAGCACGGCCAGGGCCAGCGACACGGCCACGGCCAGCGGATACCAGATATGACGCGTCCGACTGGCGAGCCCCTCCGGGGCCGCGGCCAAGCCATCCCGCACCAGGCCGCGCCGTGGGTGCAGGGCGCTGGCCACCAGCAGGGCGAAACTCAGGGTCAGACCGGTCAGGGTCAGCCGCCCGAGGGTCGCGGCCTCCACCTCGCCCAGGGCGTTCACCACCAGGGTGATGAAGCCCAGGGGGACCAAGGTCCAGATGGCCACATTCAGATAGCGGGCCAGCCCCCGGCGATTGTGATGGCGCCAGCGGAAGTGGCGTTCGATCACCCCGCCTGACAGGCACATCATCCGTAACGCCAGCAGGTAATAGAGTCCCGGCGCGAGACGTTGCAGCGCCTCCCCCACGCCGTAGGCGAAGGACGCCGTGTCCGGCTGGCTGGTCAGGACCAGCCCCAGCAGGGCCAGAAACAGGGGGGCCGGCATGGCGAGCAGCAGGGTCAGGACGATGGCCCAGAGCGTATAGCCGAAGCGATGGCTGCCAGGACGGGGCGAGGCTGGGGTGGGGGTGGTGGCCCGCAAGCGCCGCCGCAGTACCCGGTCGAGGGCCAGCAGGAGCAGGATCGTGCCCAGGCCGACCCACCCGGCCCAGCCACCGGCCAGCCCCGCGCCGAGGGTCTGTGCCACCTGAACCCAGTTGGCGGGGCTGAGCAACTCGCCGACGACCGTCGGCAGCGCGGCGAAGCTCTGCTGGGTGACCGGCACATGGCTGCGCATCCACAGCAGGTGTTGGGCCAGAAAGACACGATAGTCATGACTGAGCGTGGCCAGTTCCTCGGCCGCGAGATCGAGTTCGGCCAGGGCACGCAGATGCCGTTCCCCGGCCTCGATCGCCCGTTCCAGCAATTCCTCCCGGCGGCCCGCCTGTTCGTCCAACTGTGCCCGCAGCGCGAAGGCCTCCGGCGGGGGCAAGGCCGCCAGATCGGCGGCGTAGCGCTGCTCGGCGCCGAACTCCAGCGCCAGTAGCTCCTCACGCCAACCCAGGAGGACCAGGGTCGACTCGGCCTCGGCCTCCACCCTGGCATTCGTCTGGCGGCGCAAATCCCCCTCCTCCGGCAGCCGCTCGCGCCGATCCACCAGTACCCGGCCCAAGGCGCGGTTGAGCCCCGCCGCGGCGATGCGCTGGCGGTCGTGGGCGAAGTCCTGCGCCAGGGTGCTGGTGGTGGCGGTGGTCCGGGCGCTGACGTCCAAAACCTTGGCGGTTTCCTGGCTGAGGGCCTGGATGGCCTCGGCCAATTCGGTATTGGCCCGTGCCAGCTCCCGTACCCGCGGATGGGCGTCGGCGCTCGCTTCCTTGGCGGCCTCCAGATCGGCCACCACCCGTGCGGCATCGGCCCGGCGCAGCTGGTCCTCCTCCGCTTGCAGCCAGTCCTGGCGGGCCAGGGCGCGATTCAACGCGGCCTGGGCCTCGTCCCGCTGCGCCTGGGTCAGGGCCCGTCGGGTGTCAGCGCCCGCCAGCTTCAGGTCGAGCACCTGGACCTCGACCCGCAGGCGTTCCCGTTCGCTCTCCAACAGCCAGCGTCGCGTCTGCGTCTCCAGGCCAGCACCGCTGGCCGAGCGCAGCCCGGCCAGTTCGTCGTCCAGGTCCAGAGCCCGTTGGTTGAGGTTGGCCAGCTCGCGTCGCCAGCGCGGCAGGGCCTCCGCCTCGTCCCGCAACCCCTGCTCCAGGACCTGCAACCGCTCCCGGGC
>JAGVUH010000292.1 GCA_019136395.1 Gammaproteobacteria bacterium | reverse complement strand
GGGGCCAACGTCTTCATCCGGTCTTTTTCATGCTAAAGTTTTGCTACGAAAACGTAGAAAAATTGAGTGAGCTATCCTGTGACCCAGATCTCCGCGAATGTTTCTCCTGAAACTCGGGACCGTCTCGAACGCTATGTCCGGGCGCGAGGCTTGAAGAAGGGGTTCGTGATCGAGCAGGCGCTCCTGCATCATCTCCAAGCGGTCAGTGAAATGCCGGACGATGCGGTGGTTCCTCCGAGGCTGGTTGTTGGACCTGAAGTCGGGGACCGGCTGCTTGAGCGGTTGGCGTCGCGGGAGCCCCCGAATCAGGCGATGCAGGCACTGTTTGACGAGTATATTGATAGGTCGCTGACCGAGCTCTCGTGATGCTTAGGATCCGGCGTCTCGCGTTGACCGATGACCGAAGCCAGTTTGCGAGTGGAAGCCCGGATCTCGATCGGTTCTTTCACAGCTTTGCGGGACAGAATCAGTTCCGTCATCACATCGGCGTGACTTACATTGCGATCGCCGAGGAGGTCATCCTCGGCTTCATCACGGTCACACCCGCCGAGATCGAGATTGAAGCGCTCTCTATCGAGCGACGCCGTCAACTCCCGCGCTATCCCTTACCCGTGCTCCGTGTCGCTCGGCTTGCCGTGGCCGAGCACGCCAAGGGGCGCGGAATCGGCAAGGCGCTTCTGAGGTTCGCGTTGGATCTTGCCCGCAAGACAGCCGTGGAGGTGGGCTGCATGGGCGTCGTCGTTGACGCCAAGCCCGAAGCGCTGGCGTTCTATCTGCAGTACGGCTTCGAGCCGTTCGCCATACTGGAAGGGGGACTGCTCGGGCGACCGGAGCCCACCCCGTTGTTTCTCCCCTTATCCGCGATTCCTCCCTCGAGCGGTACGTGATAGGCACCAACGATTTAACCGTTGGTAAGAACCGGGCATAGTCCCCCGATCTCACGCCAGGTAACTCCTCGCGGTCACTCAAGACCCGCGAGCTTTGGCCAGCCGCTCCTCGATACGTCGGGCGGCCTCCTGGATCAGGTCGGTCCATTCGTCGCGACGCCGCTCGCGCGGGGCGGAGATGGACAGGCCGGCCAGGGGGGTGCCCGCCGGGTCTTGGATGAGGGCGCCGATGCAGCCGACGCCGATCTCCGCCTCCTCGTTGTCGAAGGCATATCCCGCCGCCAGGCCCTGGCTGGCCTGGCGCCAGAGGTCCCCGACCCGGGTCAGGGTGTGCTCGGTGTAGGCCGGCAGTCCGGTGCGGGCGGCATAGTCCCGCACCGCCGCCTCGCCGGCCTGGCCGGCAGTAGTTTGCCCACCGCCGTCACGTGCAGGGGCGCGCGGCTGCCGATCACCTGTTCCACCCGCATCATGCGGTGGGGCGTCGCCCGCTCCACGTAGATCACCTCGTCGCCCTCGCGCAGGGTCAGGTTGATGGTCTCCTCCACCTGGTCCCGCAGCCATTCCATCACCGGCCGGGCCAGGGCGCGGATGTCCGTCTCGCCTTGGCGCAGGGCCGCCCAGGCGGTGAGCCGGGCACCGAAGCCATATAGACCCCCGTAGCCACGCTCGATGAGGCCGTTTTCCGCCGCCGAGGCCAGGATGCGAAAGGCGGTGGAGGGGTGCAGGCCGGTCTCCGCCGCCAGTATCTTGAGGCTGGCCTCGCCGCCGTTGCGGGCCAGGGCCTCCAGCAGCGCCACCAGGCGGTCGATGACCTGGATTCCGCCGTCACCCCTCGCGGAGGCTTGGGTCTTGCCGCGTCGGCTTGAACTGGCTGGGTCTTGAGAGCCAACCGGGTCTGGAGCGCGGATGGGGTTCGGGGGAGGGAACTGAGGAGCGTTCGGGGGAGACATATCAGTCGGCGTCATTACTATTTCGTATCGTGAAAACTATTGCGTATTGCGAAATAATAGCAGCCGGTGTAAGGTGCGATCAAATCATCCGACGCCTAAACAATCATCCCCCCCAAATTTTTGGAGACCGCCATGAGCACCACCCACGCCGATGCCGCAACAACCGCCCCCGCCAGCCTGCCCCAGGAAGCCCCCGCCTTCTGCCAGGGCATGCAGTATTTTGGCGAACCCTGGCCCGATTTTGATCGCTACGCCGCCGACCCGGCGGTGAGCGCCGACAGCGGTCGCATCGCCCAGGCCGACGAGACGGCTGCCTACCAGACCCTGCTCATGGCCGACGCCCTGCGCTACGTCACCCTCCAGACCTGCGGTTCCAAGGGCTCCGGCCACCCCGGCGGCTTCGCTTCCAGCGCCGAGGCCTACGCCGCCCTGGTGATGCTGGGCCACACCAACATCGTCACCGAGGTGGGCCACCACGCGCCGGGTTTCTACAGCGCCATGTTCCTGGACACCTCCCTG
>JAGVUH010000516.1 GCA_019136395.1 Gammaproteobacteria bacterium | reverse complement strand
TTGGGGGCAAAGCACCCTGGCCCCCTCAATGGACGCTCAGCATCCCGCGCGCGTTGACTGGTGGGTCCCAAGGTGAGGGGGCGGCACCGTCTCCTGTGAGCGAGGAATGGCCAGATCCGCGGTGCGCAGGAGTGGATAGACCTTGGCTAAGCCTCCAGTACCGGTGGGGGACTTCGATCCAAGCTCGGGTTTCATTCGGATCGCTCAGGGTATGAGCACCACGCGCACTTCGCTACCGGGAATATCACCCTCCAGCTTCTCGCGCAGTTGCCTGACGGTATTCAGCGTGCTGGCCGTGGGGGTATCAGGGTCGAAACTCAGGGCGAGATCGATGAAGGTCCGCCCCCCTGCGCGGCGCGAACGCACGCCATGAAAGGCCGTGTAGTCATTGAAATGCTCGGCCAGGCGGCGATCGATGCGCAGTTGCAGATCCTCCCGCAGGGTTTTATCGAGCAGGTCGTTGAGATCATTGGCCAGGACGGGCAGGAACGACAGCCCGACATAGGCGACGAAGATCAGCGCCAGAATGGGATCGAGATATACCGACCAGGAAAAGTCATCCAACAGCAGCGTCAGTGCCAGACTGATGGCGAGCGCCAGCGACAGCAGAGTGTCTCCGCGATAGGCCCGCCATTGCATCTCCATGACCGGTGAAACCTGTAGCCTGGCGAGGTTGCGATGGAACCGCCACAACCAGGCGCTGACCGCACAGTCGATCAACTGGATCAACAGGCCGAAGAGGGTGAAAGTCGGATGCAACTCGGCCGGCGCGAACAGGCGGCCGATCGCCCAGACCGCAAATAGACCCAGGGTGCCAAGATACAGGAGGGAGCCGACGATAGCCGCCAATGACTGGATCTTGTCGGTGCCGTAATCGTAGCCATGAATGCGCCCGCGACGAATGGAGCGCAGGATCTTCCAGCCCATGAAGGTGGTGAAGATGCCTCGGGCGTAGGCCGGAAGATCGCTCATGAGCAGGATCGAGCCCGAGAACACCGCGACCAGGGCCGTCGGCAGAAAGCCGGCCAGCGCCAGCAGGAAGCTGAGGAAGATCGCGCGCTCCTGTTTGCGCAAGGGGTCGCCGTGCGGGTCTGACATCAGACGGTGCCAGGGTGGCGGGTCGTGAGCGCAAGAGCCGACGCCGGTCCCGTGGTGGCAGGGTCGGTCGCGGCGTTCAGCGGCATTTGATACAGCCGGAAGCGTTTCGCCCGAAAAGAACCAACCTTTTCAAGCATGCGGTGCATGCTGACATGGTGTTCGTCCTGATAGGCCATGGACGCCCAGGCAAAACCCTGGCGTCGCGCCCGGGCCCAACTGTCATGGAAGAGCGCCGCGGCCGCCTGGGTGTGATGATACTCAGGCAGGATGCTGAATTCGCTGGTGCCGATCCCCCGGGGCGCCAAGCCATGCAGCCGTTCGTTCTCATTCGGCGCCAGCAGGTTCACCCCTACCGGCTGCCCGTCGATCTCCACGATCAGGAACCAGTGCATGTCTTCCCGGCGCGCGAGCGTGTGGAGATGGAAGGCATAGGTGTCGAAATCCAGCGGCGCATAGAGTGGCTGATCCGCATAGGCGCACGCCAGGATGTCCCGCACGATCGCCGTGTCGCGCTCGAACCGCGCCACATCGAACGACCGCACCCGGGCCGAGGCGTGACGCGCTCGATACCGCCCCAGCCGCGCCATCTCGCGCTCGAAGACCGGGTTGTCGAGCATATTGTTCTGGAAAGAGAAATAATCTTTCTCCGGGTGCAAGCCACAGGCCGCGAACAAGGCCGGATAATAATCGGGATTGAAGGATTCGCCGCTCAGGCGTCGCGCATCGAATCCCTCCACCAGCAGGCCGAAACCGTCGAAATCCGGCGTCGGCTGACAGGGGCCCAGCATACGGGTACAACCCCGCTCCCGCAGCCAGTCCGCCGCCGCGGTCAGCAGCGCGCGGGCGACTTCGGGATCGGCAATGGACTCGAAAAAACCGAAAAAACCATCCCTTGCCCCAGCCGCCTCCCGTCCCGCGAGGCTGCGGCGCGTGGCACCGATCCGCCCGACGGGGCGTGCGCCCGCCCAGGCCAGGAACAGGGCGGATTCAGCCTGTCGCCAGAAGGGATTGAGCCCCCGCGCGAGCATCCGTCGGGTCCGCGCGCTGGAGTGCTCACGCCAACGCGAACCCTGGTCATGGATGGTCCGGGGGACCTCGAGAAAGGTCTCGAAGTCCAGTCCCTCGGCGGGTATGGTGGCGATGTGAATCATGCTTGGGGCCAGCCTACCCGGCCGTGATGGTCAGGGCCAGCATGGTCAGGTCATCCGCCGCCGGGGCCTCCTGGACGAACTGGGCGACTGCCTCTCGCATACCGCCGATCAGCTCCCGCACCCGACGCTCCGGGAGGGCGTTGATCGCCGCGATCATGCGCGGGCCGGTGAAGAAGGCGCCCCGGATGTCCTGGGCCTCGGTGAGGCCGTCGGTATAGAGGAAGAGGACGTCCGCCGCGCCCAGGGTCAGCCGGGAGGACTGGTAGCCCACCCCCTCCATGCCCCCCAGGAAGAGGTGGATGGGGGTGTCCAGGTAGGCAAAATCCCCGCCCGCGCGGGCGAGCAGTGGGGGATTGTGGCCGGCGGAGACATACTCCAATTCCCCGGTGGTGGCATCGAGGATGCCCATGAAGGCGGTGATGAACATGTCGTTTTCGGAACAGAGCATGTTGTTGGCCTGGACGAAGACCTCCCCCAGGGGCTGGCCCTGACGGACCAGGTTCTTGAGGATGGTCATGCCGATGACCATGAACAGGGCCGCCGGCACCCCCTTGCCGGAGACGTCGCCGATGCAGAAACAGAGGCGATGGTCGTCCAGGGGATAGAAGTCGTAGAAGTCACCGCCTACCTCCTTGGCCGGCTCCATGGTGGCGTAGAGGTCGAGATTGGCGATGTCGGGATAGGGCGGGAAGAGGCGCGGCAGCATGCTGGCCTGGATGCGGTTGGCGGCGCGCAGTTCGCCGTCCACCCGGGCCTTTTCCGCCGTGACCCGCGCCAGGTCGCGGATATGGTCCTTGAGGTTCTGGGTCATGCGATTGAAATCCTCGGCCAGGGCCTGGATCTCGTCCCCGGTGCGCACCTCCAGGCGCTGATCGAGGTGGCCGGAACTGACATAGGCCACCCCCTGCGCCAGTTGGCGCACCGGGGCCGCGATGCGTCCCGAGACCACGAACACCAGCACCAGCACGGCGGCCATGACGGCGGCCATGCCCCACAGGAGCGCGCGCATCAGGCCGTAGGCCCGCCCCATCAGCTCCGCCTCCTGGAGCGAGACGCCCAGCCCCCAGTTCGGGGTGTTGGGAATGGGGTTGTAGATGGTGGCGAAGAGGGTGCCGTCCGGACGCCGGTAGGTGCCCACCCCCCCCTCGCCCCGGGCCAGGGTCTGGGCGATCTCCTCCAGGCCCTGATAACCCTGGGCGCCGGCGTGCAGGAGGTTGAGCCGCATGCGCAACTGGTCGTTGGGGTGGGCGATCAAGAGCCCCTGATGGTCCATGACCCAGCCAAAGCCATGCTCGCCGATGCCGATGGTCCCGGCGATCTCCGACAGGGTATCCAGCAGCACCGTGGCGGCGACCAGACCGACCCGCTGCCCTTGATCGTCGGTGACGGCGGCGGCGACCACGAAGACCGTCGCCCCGGTGGCGCGGGAGACCACCGGTTCGCTGATGACCTGGTCCTGGCCCTCCACCATGATCGCCTTGAAGTAACCGCGGTCGGCGACCTGACCGGTCGCGCCGATGGAGCCGACGTACTGGCCCTGGGCATCGGCGAAGAAGACCATCTCGTAATCGGGATTGATGCCGAGCATGCGGTGGGCCAGTTCGCGTTGAATGGCCGCCATGTCCCCACCGCGAAACACGGCATCGCGGGACAGGATGCGCATGTCGTTCAGATAACCCCGGAACAGATTGCCCAGACCCGCCGAGCGGGCACGCAAGACCTCCTGGCTGAATTCCTGGGTCAGGGGGATGACCGTGCCCTTGACCTCGGCGTACAAGAAATAACCGAGCAGGCTGAGGACGGCGGTGAGCATGAGGCCGAAGCCCAGCAGCATTTTGGCGCGGATGGTCTTCAACATGGCGATAACTCCCTGGGTAACCGGCTGGATGCCGGCCTATTATGCCCGAGGTGATTCAGCCCCTGGAAAATCGTGTCCGGTAACATTTGGTAAGGTTCCGGCTGTCGCCAGTCGGCTAACATAGCAGGCCGCCTCTCATGACCCTGCCCACCCCTCCCGCCAGAAAGGAAATCATCATGGCCCCTTTCGCCGCCGTGCTTACCCGACTGATGCGCAGGCCCTGGTATCCCGGCCTGCTGCAATGGCTGTCGGTGCTGTTCTTCCTCCCCGTGGTCGGCTACCTGCTGTTTGGCCCGGCGGACAAGGATAATCCCGGCAATCTGCTGGTCTGGCTGGTGTGGTGGCCGTTGCTCTGCGTGCTATTTCTTGTCGCCGGGCGGTTCTGGTGCGGGATCTGTCCCTTCTCCAAGGTGAGTGACGGCGTCCGGCGCCTGGTCGGTCTGCGCCGGGCGGTACCGGACTTTCTCAAGGAACAGGGCGGCTGGCTGATCCTGATCGCCTTCATCCTCCTGTCCTGGCTGGAGGAGACCCGGGGTATTCTGGATTCGCCCCGCCAGACCGCCATCCTGCTCCTCAGCATCCTCACCGGGGCCATCGTCTTCAGCCTCTTTTTCCAGGGCCGCGTCTGGTGCCGCTATGTCTGTCCGATCGGCGGCCTGAGCCAGGTCTATAGCCGGGCCGCCCTGTTCAAGGTGCGCCCCCGGGAGGACATCTGCGCCGACTGCACCACCAAGGACTGCATGGTCCCCGATGCTGGTTATGCCGGTTGTCCCATGCACCTGTCGCCCTTCGCCATGGAATCGGTAACCCAGTGCAATCTCTGCGGCGGTTGCGTCAAGCGCTGCCAGCATGGCTCCCTGCAACTGCGCTACGAGGCGCCTGCGGCGGAACTGACGGCGGAGTCCCCCATGGCGCCCGTGGTGTTGTGGCTGATCCCCTTCCTGGCGGGCCTGATCAGCCTGCTCAACGCCCTGGAAAGCGGCCGTCTCCCCCTGGAGGGCTGGCTGGAGGCGACCGCCTACCCGGTCCTGATCAAGACCCTGCTCATGGCGGCGGCCTTGGGGGGTACCTGGTGGCTGCTGCGGGCGCTGTCGCGCCTGGCCGCCAGCGCCAACCCGGGGCGCATGTCCCCGGATGCCTGGCTGGCCCTGGGCGCCCGTCCCCTGATCCCTCTGCTGCTGCTCAGCCACCTGGGTCATGTCGGGGCGGAATTCTGGCAGGACGGCGGCCACCTGCTCGGGCCCCTGGCGCGGGTCCTGGAGACCCCGGGGCTGGCCCTGCCGGGTCTCTGGGGCGCGGACTGGACGGCCTATGCCAACGCCCTCTGCATCCTGCTCGGGCTTGTCCTGGCCTTGGCCCTGCTGGGCTGGACCGCGGTCCGGGCCCAGGGCATTGACCGCACCCGCTTTGTCCTCGCCTTTGGCACCTTCTATCTGCTCTTCGCGGGCTGGAATCTGCACGCCACCTGGCCACTGATGCCAGACGCGTCCCAAGGGGCGGTTGTTCATCGGCCTCAATGCCGCCCTGCTGGCGCTGGCCCTGATTCTCAGGCGCGAGCGCCCGGCCACCGTGGAGAAGGAGGACTTCAGCGCCACCAAGACCTGGAACATCCGCGACGGCGACCCGGGGGCCCAGGGGGAGGTGCTGAGCTGGCTGGTCGAGCAGGCGGTCCAGGCGCGCTGGCGGGTGCCCGCCGCCGTCTCCCTGGCCAACGCCGCCCAGGAGGTCATCAGCTTTATGCGGGGCGCCCTGCCTGCCGGCAGCAAGGTGACCGTTCTCGCCATCCTGCGCAAGAACAAGGGGGTCATGACCATCTCCCACACCGGCAAACCCCTGGCCCTGCCCGATTATCGCGGGGAACCCCAACTGGACGACGCCGGCGAGGAGGCGCCTATCACGCCCGCATGTCGGACAACAAAGGCAGCTTCTCGCTGCGGCACAGCCTCTGAAAAGGATCAGGTCCGCCCCAGGACGTGCTCATCGAATTGGTCGGATTGGATCACCGAGGCAGGTCTTGGTTTTCCAAAGGGAAGAGGGTCATGCGGCCGCGACCGGCCGGCAACGGATGCGATAGCCATGGAGCCCGGCGGCCGGCGCCGCGGCGGAGGTCACACGGACGCCCGCCTGTTCCGCCAGCCACTGGAGGTAAGGACGCGGGGCGGGCCCCGGGGCCCTGGCTACTGGCGACCGGTTGCGCGCCAGGATGGTGATCACCACGGTGGGGTGGTCGCTCTCCATCCCGCTTTCCACACCCAGCCGGAGGTCGGTGGTGCCGGTGCCCACCAGGTTTTCGAGCAGGGTGGTCAGCAAGTCCTGGAATCGTTCCCGGTCGACCGTCACCCGCTGGCCCCCGGACACCGCCGGCAGCGGGGGACGTCGCGCATCGGCGCCGACCTCACGATAGGCCGAGAAGCCCTCCAGGAGTTGGTCGATCAGGTCGGCCCTGATCAGGCCCTGGAAGCGGGCTTTAACCGTCTCGGCACCCCACTCGGCCATGAGGTGCGACACCAGGGAGAAGCGCCCGGCCATGATCATGATGGAACATTTTCATTCCACCCCGCGGATGGCGCTGGTCTGTCTCGCGGCCCTGATCGTCTGGCTTAGTTTTCAGAGCGACGCGCTGGCGCCATTGGCGTTTCTGGCGTTGGTGCCATGGTTCATGGCCTTGCGGGGGACCAAGGGTTGGCGTGGGCTGACCCTGGGACTGACCTTCGGCGGGTTGATCTGGCTACTCCTGACCTGGTGGGTGAAAGTCGGCGCCCAGCAATGGTTACTGCTTGCGGACCCCGGCGCCTGGCTGGTCGCCCTGCTTTTTTCCCTCTACCACGCCCTGCCTTACGCGCTCTTCGGCCTGTATCAGGGGTTAAGCCGCAACCGGGGCCGTTGGACGCCGCTAGCCCATGCCTTGGCGCTGACGGCCCTGGTCTACCTGTTCCCCAACCTCTTTCCGGGGAGTCTGGCCAATGCCCTCTTTACGCACCCGCTCTTGATTCAGACGGCCGACCTGGGCGGCGTGCCCCTGGTGTTTTGCCTGCTGGTCCTGGTCAACGCCCTGGTCGAACAAGCGATTTACCTGCACCGCGCGGGCCGGCCCATCCTGCCGGAAACCTTGGCCCTGACGGCGCTGTTTGCTGGCATCCTGACCTATGGTTGGCTGCGCCTGGAGGCCTTCACCCCAGCGGCGACTGACGGGCATGGCGTTCCATCGCTGACCCTCACGGCCATCCAGCCCAACTTGCCGGTCACCTTGGATTATCTGAGCCCGCGCGGGACGGAGGCGTTGACCGCGGCCGCGGACCTGATGAGGGCAGCGGTGGCCCGACACCCGGAAACCGAGTTGCTGGTTTGGCCCGAGGTACCCCCGTCCCTGTCCTGCGCCTGCGAGGCCGGCAAGGGCCAGGGCGACTTCGTCCGGCGGCTGGGCAAGGCGTTGCTGTTCGCCTGCGTGGAGGAGGGTGACGCACAGAACCGCCACCACAACGCGGCCTTGTTGGTACAGGGCGACGGGAACTGTGGCCCGAAGTACCGCAAACGCAAACTGCTCCCCTTTGCCGAATACCTGCCGCTGGAGGAGCGGCTGCCCTGGCTGCGCGATTGGTTCCCGGGGGTGCAGCATTACCAGCCCGGTGACGCGGGGGTGGTGCTGACGATAGGGGAGGGTGCCAAGATCATCCCGTCGCTCTGTTACGAAGGGCTGTTTCCCGAAACCGTCCGCCAGGGGCTCGCCCAGGGTGGTCAACTGCTGGTGTCCATGGCCGACGATGCCTGGTTTGGCGACCCCGCCGCCGGTCGATTGCACCTGGCGCTGCTCCTGTTCAGGGCCGTGGAATACCGTATCCCCCTGGTGCGGGTCACCAATACCGGGTCTGGGGCCTTCATCCACCCCAGCGGCGCCATCAGTGCCGGGACCTTGACCCCACCGGGGCAGGCCATGATCACCTCCGCCACTGTCCGCTGGCGTCCCGGACTGTCCTTTTATGCCGTGCAGGGTGATGTGTTCCTGACGCTGGTGGGTTGTGGCTTCTTGGGGTTGCTGGCAGGGCAGGGTATCCGGGCCCTGGCCGGGGGAAGATCCCCCCTCGACCCGGGGGACGCTTGATCGACCGGTGACAGGGTGTGCACCTGGCCAGCGGGACACAAACGTTTGGCGCCAACCGCCCGGTAATATTCGGTAAGGTTTGGGCCGCTGGGTCGCGATTATCATGCCGTCCTGGTGAACAGGGGAGAGACCTGCACCTCAACCGTCGTCCGGTGACAGCCAGGGTTTTTGCACGCCGAGGGTGATGCCGGGATGACATTGGCTGGCTTATTGCCTATCTGACGGAGCACTCGCGATGAACAAATTCCACGCATCGATCCTGACCCTCGTGGTGACAGTGAGCCTCGGCATCCTGCCTGGCAGAGCCTTCAGTGCTGGCTCCGCTGAACTGAATTGTCATCAAAACGGGGAAGGAGGCAGTAAGGGCACGGTCACGGTTAGTTACTCTTTTGGCTACCCCGCTGACTCCCAGCAACCCGCCAGGGACTGTAACAACAAGTATTCGAGCTGCGGCAATACATGTTGGGGCTGCGTCTACTGGGCCGACATTGGCGGCATCGCTAAATGTTTTGATGGCAACGGTACCTGCAAAGGCTACTGTGACTGACAACCCCCTGTCCCACGCGCGTCCGCCTGTCGTTGTCCCTCAAGGCGCCGGTATGTCTGTGCCAGGATGCCCTGTCTAAAAGTATCGGGGGGATGGTACTAACAGAAGCGGGGGGACGGAGGAAAAGTGCCCTGTAATATTCGGAAAGGTTGCGACCGCCTTGTCTCGCCTATCATAGGATCATGCGCCAGACCTGGGTGGACCAAGTCATCGATACCGTTGCAGACACTATCGGTCTGTACAGCGGGTCAGGATTTCAAAATAAAGAGCCTAGCCAAGGCTGCTGCCAGCCAGGAGCTATGATATGAAAACTCACTTGAGTTCAAATTCGTTTGGTATGCTTCGCAAAACCGGCGCGACCGCCCTGCTGTTCGCGACATTCCTCCAGGTTCCGCTGCCAGCCCATGCCTACGAAGTGGTGGTGAAGAACCCTTTCGATTTTACCGCAGTGGTAACACTTTACTATGGTCCAGGTGGTGCTCATCCACTTGAAATTAATAAATATAGCTCGGGATCTTTTAATACACTTATCTTATGTCCAAACGGTCTTGATGGGACAGATAAGTCAGGGCGCAAATTTCAAGGTACTGATATGTTTGGCACTTGGTATGATTTTCCCCCAGCGGGCTTTCCACGTTGCGGTGATGTAAATTTTAAAATTTGTAAAATGCCGGAAGGTAGCTCGAAGGAATATTCCTTCTGTACATATTAAAGCCCTGCAAACTGATTCTGTCGTAATCACAATTCTGAAACTTCCTCGCAGCATGATCGTGTTATTTAAGGGTCGCACCGCATGATTAAATATGATCTACAGAACAAGTGCCTGCGCATGGCCTGCATCCTACTCCCGCTGGCTTGCAATGCGCCACCCATCCTTGCTTATACCGTCACGATTGAAAACAAATGTTCCAAGGAAACCAAAATCGATGTTTATGGTGGCCACCTTTTTTGGAATCAGGTGGATTGCACTGTATCCGTCCCAGCTAATACTGCGAAATCATGCGAAATAACTGGCGGGATCTGTCCGTTATCGTACACGATATCCGGCAACATTAATTACACGTATTTTATAGAAGGAACAGCTTTGCCGGCGTGCTATGACGTCAAAGGATATATTCATGAGGACTCAGGAGGCAACTGTTTTACGAACATACGTGAGACACCCAAGTTGCGGAAGTGAGCGCGGCAATGTCCATGCCCGTTCTTTTTGTTTGTGTAACTATCATCCTCCGTTAACAACAAAAGGCGATCATGAAACCGCTACTGACTACCGTATTGTTCACCCTACTGCTCCATGCGCCGCTAAATGCCAATGCCTGGCAGGTAACGGTGACAAATACATTGGGAGTAAGGCTCAATGTCCAAGTTTATTATGGCCTGTGCATCCTTGCGGTAACGAATCCCAACATAAAGGTGTCGATGGAGCCGTACACCACACACACATTTGATACGGGGGCTGATTGTCCGCGAGGAGTGGCATCTCCTGATGTACATGTGAATGTGATGGGGACCGATATGTATGGTACCTGGTACGGACCTGAATGGGGAGTATGCTGGGCGGCAGTTGCCTGCGGTAATTTCAACATGAAGATATGCGATATGCCAAAAGGCAGTACTGAACAGTATTCATTCTGTAGGGAGTGATGCTTTGGATATACACCACGGATCGTCGACATAGGCCGCTAATGATTGCTCAGCGAAGCCGTGATGGGCGTCCGCTTGCTTACCATTGGGGGCTGCTACCTGATACCGGGTGATGGAGCAATGCCCGGGGCCGGGATTAGACGCGGGTGCTGAGCGAGCATATGCGGCATCCCGCCACGTCTGAGTCAGATTCGCTGTCCCTTAAACGCAACAAGTCCGGTAATATTCGGTAAGGTTCCGACGGTCGCGTATCGCTTAGCATGAACCGTTTCCGCCCGGATTGGCCAGGCGACCACCCCCCCCTCCGCCGTGGTCCACCGGCGCCCTGGGTAGGCCCTTTCTGTCGCTTAAGGTGATGCCTTCCTGAGGTTGCTTCTATCAAAGTCGGGTTGATTTGGCGGGGCCTTAGGCTCCTCTCCGTACTAAGCGTGCTACTCAGCGCGCCCTTACCCCTGGCTCATGGCGCCGATCAGGGCGAGGAACCTGGCGTGCCCCCGCGGCTCGCTCAGCCGCCGGCCGCGCCCCCATCCGCCAGCGGCGCCGCCGCCGCGCGCCTGCCTGACGAGAACCGGTCCGCCATGGGCTTGGCTACCCCCAGCGCGGTGGTATCCAGCCCGGCGGACAAGGGCAAGCCTGGCATCGGCAAACCTACCCAAGGCAAGGCGGCCAACGGCAAACCTACCCAAGGCAAGCCTGCCAACGCCAAGCATACGCAAGGCAAGGCTGCCAACGATATTCCGGCCCAGGCTAAGCCGGCCCAGGCCAAGCCCGCCAAGAACCAGCCCGCCACGGCCACCCAGGCCGCTCCGTCCGGGGCCAAGCCAACCGCCGCCGCCACGCCCGCTCCCCAAGACCTGACCCTGGAAGCGGCCATCCGCATCGCCGTGGTCGACAATACCCGGGTCAAGAACGCCTACCTCGATCGTGTGGTGCAGAAGTACGACCTCTACGTCGCCGAGAGCAAGTTCTCCCCCAAGTTCCTCCTCACCACCGAGGTCGGTGCCCAGGGTGGCAATCGCCAGGATGGCCAACGCACTGGCAACATTGCCGGCACCGCGACCCAACTCCTGCCCACCGGCGCCCGCATCACCTTCCTGGGCACCAGCCAGGCCCTCTTCACCCTCGGCAACTGGGGCAGTGCCCGTGGCTGGACGGTCAACTTCACCCAACCCCTGCTGAAGGGCTCCGGCCGCGACGTCAACACCGCCTCGGTGCGCATGGCCCAATTCAATGAGCAGGCCAATATCCTGCGCCTCAAGCAGACCCTGATGAGCACCGTCGTCTTGACCATCAGTGCCTTCCGTAGCTTGGTGCAGAGCAACGAGTCCCTGGCCATCAGCGAGCAATCCCTGGAGCGCAGCCGCCAGACCCTGGCCATCAACCAGGAACGCATCGCCGCCGGGCGCATGGCCGCCGTCGATATCTACCAGACCGAGGCCGACGTCGCCAGCCGCGAGGTCAGCCTCTTGCAGTCGCAAAACAGCCTGGATGCCGCCCGCCTCACCCTGATCAGACTCCTTGACCTCGACCCCGCCAGCCAGCCCCGAGCGCTGGCCGAGACGACAATCCCCCCCGTGCCCCAGGATCGCCAGGAGGCCCTGCGCCTGGCCTTCGAGAACCGCCCCGACTACCTCAGCGCCTTGCTGAGTTACGAAATCGCCAAGCTCAACCTCCTGGTCGCCGAGAACAGTACCCTCTGGTCTCTGGACCTCACCGGCTCCTACAACCAGACCGAGGGGCTGGGTCAACTGGACAGCCAGGGCCCCCAGGACAACTGGAGCGTCGGTTTGATGCTCACCATCCCCTTGAACGATCCGGCGATCCAACAGGGCGCCGTCGCCGCGCGCATCAATCTCGACAAGTTCGAGAACGACCTGGCCCAGCAGCGCCTGGACATCGAGGTTGAAGTGATCAACGCCCTGCGCAAGGCCGAGATCAGCCGCCGGCAGATCGAGCTCAACACCCAAGCGCGGGAGCTGGCGCAGAAAAACGTCGAGGTGCAGACCGAGAAGCTCAAGGCCGGCCGCACCTCCAACTTCGAGTTGCTGAGTTACCAGAACGCCCTGGTCAACGCCCAGAACGCCGAGGTCAACGCCATCATCAGTTATCTCAACGACTTGACGGCCCTGGAAAACACCCTGGGCATCGTCCTCGACCGCTGGGGGGTGACCCTTGTCGAACGCTGAACCCCATCCGGGCGCCGCGCCCCCGCACCAGGCGGTCACCGGGCGCATCCTCGCCAACATGGCGGATGGCGTCCTGGTCATCGACCTGTCCGGGCGCATCCTCGAGTTCAACGCCGCCGCCGCCGCCATGCTCGGCCTCGACCGGGAGGCGACCCTGGCCGGCACCTTCGCCGAGACCTTCCTGGCCCAGGACAACGACGCCTTCAACCAGACCATCCTCGATGCCGTCTATGACGCCCAGGTGACTCACGACCGGGTGGTGCCTTTTCGCCAGGGCGAGCGGCAGCTTACCCTGGACCTGACCACCAGCTTTCTGACCAGCGCCGAGGGACGGCGGATCGGCGTCATCGCCGTCTTCACCGACATCACCGCCCTGTTGGCGGCGCGGGAGGCGGAGGAGCGCCTGACGTCGGAATTGCGCCTCAAGCATGAGGAGTTGCTCGCCGCCTACCGCCAGACCGAGGAGCGCAACCAGCAACTGGGCCAGGCCCTGAAAAAGGTCCAGGTCATCCGCGTCACCGCTACCGCCTTCACCATCCTGCTCTTCCTCGGCGTCGGCCTCTATGCCTGGCAGGGCTCCACCCCCGGTCCGCTAGCGCCGCCGCCGGGCGACCAGGCGGCCAGTGGCGGCGCGCCAGGGGCCACCACCCTCACCCTGAGCCCCCGGCACCATAGCCAGGGCCTAGCCCTGAGCGGCAAGGTCCTGCCGTTGCATCAGATCAATCTCGGCGCGCCCTTTGGCGGCAAGCTCGGCCAGCTGCAGGTCCACTATGGCGACCGGGTCGGCGCGGGCCAGGTGTTGCTGACCATGGACGACAGCGAGGCCGCCATCAAGTACCGCGAGGCCAAGGCCGCCGCCATCAAGGCCCATACCCATTACCTGGAAGTCGCGAACTGGGAGGCGGGCAGCGAGGTGGCCCGGGCCAATCGCTCCCTGATCCGCGCGCGGATGAGCCTGGAAAAACAACGGGAGACCTTCGCCGAAACCCAGCGCCTGCTGGACAAGGGCATCATCCCCGCCACCGAGCACGATCAGGCCCGGCAGCAACTGGCCAATCAGGAACTGGACTTCACCAATGCCGAGGAAGAGCTGGCGGCGGTCGTGAAGAAGGGCGACGCCGAGAACCTGGAGGTGGCGCGCATGGAACTGGAAAATGCCGAGACCAAGGCGCGCCTGGCGGAAGAGGAACTGGCCAACGCCCAGGTCAAGGCCCCGGTGGCGGGGCTGGTGATGAAACCGCCCAGCGGCGGCAAGGAGGGCCAGGACAGTGGCAAGGCCCTGGAGGAAGGGGCCACCTACCAGAAAGACCAGGTCCTGCTGGCCATTGGCGATCTCACGGGCCTGGCCTTCGACGTCAAGCTCGATGAGATCGACGTCACCCGTGTCCAGCCCGGTCAGGGGGCGCGCATCACCCTGGACGCCTTCCCCGGTATCCAACTGGTGGGTGAGGTGCTGGCCATCGCGCCCCACGCCGAGGAGCAGAACCAGGGGGCCCCGGCCTTTACCGCCCGGGTCGCGGTCGAGACCATCCCCGACGACCTGCGTGAGCGTATCCTGGTGGGCATGTCGGCCAACGTCGAGATCCTCATCCACGACAATCCCGCGGCCCTGCTGGTACCCCTGGCGGCGGTCCGCGCCGAGGGTGGCAAGCGCTTCGTCTATCGCCGCCCGGCGCCCGGGGCCGCCGTCGAGGCGGTGGCAGTCCAGACCGGCTTCACCACCCAGAACGAGGTTGAGATCCTGAGCGGGCTGGCGGCGGGGGACCTCATCGAGGCGGTGGCGCCGCCCCGCACCCCCGCAGGCGGCTGAGCCATGCTGGACTTGCGCGACATCCACAAGGTTTACCGCGTCGGCCCCACCGCGGTGGAGGTCCTCAAGGGCATCAGCCTGACCATTGAGCCCGGGGAGCTGGTATCCATCACCGGCACCTCCGGCTGCGGTAAATCGACCCTGATGAATATCATCGGCCTCCTGGACCGGCCGAGCAGCGGCGAATACCACCTGGATGGCAGCCGGGTGGAATATGCCGATGACGATCGCCTGTCCCTGATTCGCAACCGGCGCATCGGCTTCGTCTTTCAGCAATATCAGTTGCTGTCGCGCCTGAGCGCCCTGGCCAACGTCCTGCTGCCACTGGTGTACCGGCCCGAGCCTACCCCGGATGCCGAAAAGCGGGGCCTGGCCATGCTGGAGCGGGTGGGCATGGCCGAGCGCGCCCACCACAAGCCCCCCGAGCTGTCCGGAGGCCAGCAGCAGCGGGTGGCCATCGCCCGCGCCCTGGTAGGCCAGCCAACCCTGATCCTCGCCGACGAGCCCACCGGCGCCCTCGACACCCGCGTCGGCCAGGAGATCATGACCCTCTTCCGCCAACTCAATCGCGATGACCGCATCACCGTGGTGATCATCACCCACGACCCCGGCATCGCTCGCCAATGCGACCGGGTCGTCACCATGCGCGACGGGCTGCTGGTGCCATGATTCACGCCGCCATCCTTAGCGAGGCCGTCACCAGCCTGGCCGCCGCCAAGCAGCGCAGCCTGTTGGCCCTGATCGGCATCGTCATCGGCATCGGTTCGGTGATCGCCATGGTCAGCGTCAGCGCCATCGTCAAGGAGGAGGCCCTGCGCCAGTTCAAGGAGATGGGTACCGACCTCTTCACCATCACCAAGGACTTCAGCGGTGGGGGTGGCCGCGGCGGGGGCCGCGGGGGCGCCCCGCCGCGCGGTCTCCAGCCCGCCGACCTGAACGGGCTGCTGGCGGCGGCGCCGGCCCTGGTCGCCATCGCCCCCAGCATCAGCGCCCTGTCCCAGACCGTCAGCCAGGGCGGCAAGCCCCTGGAACGGGCCAGCCTGGTGGGGGTGACCGAGGCCTTTCCGACCCTGGCCCGGCTGCGGGTCACCCAAGGACGCTTTCTGAGCGACCTGGATGAGGGGAACCGTTACGCGGTCATCGGCGCCGATCTGGCCCGGCAACTGGCGGCGCGGGGGGTGACGGAGCCCCTCGGCGCCCCGGTGCGGGTCGGCGACGGCCTGTATACCGTCATCGGCGTGCTGGCCCCCGCCAGCTACAACAGCCTCGCCTCCCTGGAGCCAGACCAGTCCGTGCTGATCCCCCTGCCGCAGGCGACGCGGCTGCAAAAGCAGCCGGAGATCGGCACGATCCTGGCGCGGGTGAAACCGGGCCACACCAACGCCGAGGCCATGGCCCAGGTGAAGGCCTACTTCCAGGCGCGGCGCCAGCCGGTGCGGGCGCGCAGCCCGGAGGAGATCATCGCCCAGATGGAGAAGCAGATGCGCATGTTCACCCTGCTCGCCGGGGCTATCGGCAGCATCTCCCTCATCGTCGGCGGTATCGGGGTGATGAACGTCATGCTGGTGTCGGTGACCGAGCGCCGCCGGGAGATCGGCGTGCGCCGCGCCCTGGGGGCCAGGCAAGGGGACATCCAACAGCAATTTCTGGTCGAGTCGGTGATCCTGTCCCTGATCGGCGGCCTGTTCGGCATCCTGTTGGGGGTGGGGGCGAGTTGGGTGACGGCCTACCTCGCCCAGTGGGCGTTTCTGCTGTCCCCGGATGCCATCCTGCTTGGCGTGGGCGTGGCCAGTGCCGTGGGCATCTTTTTCGGCTTCTACCCCGCCCGCCAGGCAGCGCGGCTGGACCCGATTCAGGCCCTGCGGGCGGATTGAACGAGGAGGAACGAACTCATGGCCCGTATCGCCCTGCTTGAAGACGAGGCCGGCCTGCGCGAGGAACTGGCGGTGTTTCTCGCCCACCGCGGTCACACCATCAGCCAGGCCGGGTGCCTGGCGGAATTCTGGCCGCTGATGGCGACCATCGACCTGGCCATCCTCGACATCATGCTCCCTGACGGCAGCGGCACCGAGGCGGCGATCCGGCTGCACTGGGAGCACCCACGGGTGGGGGTCATCCTGCTCACCGCCCGCGCCGGCGCCGAGGACAAGCTGGCGGGGCTCTATGGCGGCGCCGATCAGTACCTGGTCAAGCCCGTGCGCTTTCCGGAACTGGCGGGCTTCGTCGATGCCCTGTTGCGGCGCTTGGGGCTGGGCTGGTGCCTGGACCGGGCGCGCCATCAACTGAGCGATCCGGAGGGTCATTGCCTGGACCTCAATGCCCATGAGCTGACCCTATTGACTTGCCTGTCCGCCGCGCCCGACCAGGTCGTCAGCCGGCGCGCCCTGGTGGAGGCCTTTGGCGAGAATTGGTTTGACTACGACGAGCGCCGCCTGAACACCATGGTCAGCCGGCTGCGCCATCGCTGGCAGGCGGTCAGTGGTCAGGAACTGCCCCTCAAGACCGAGCGCGCCGCCGGCTTTAGCTTTGGGGTACAACTTAAGCACCGGTGAAGGGTAGGGGGTGCCATAAGCGGCCGATGGCTGGCCGGCGGGCCTGAACAACATCAGGGGTGACCGGCTGCTGCCGAGGTTGGCCGAGGGCAAAAGCCATCCCCCTCAGGCGGGGCTTACTTCCAAAAGCTTGGTCACCACCTCCAGCAGGGCCCTGGACAGGCCCGGCCGCTCCCGCAAGCCCTCCAGCACCCGCTGGCAATGAGCCTGGCGCCCGGCATCGTAGCGCCGCCAGGAATCGAAGGTCCGGGCCAGGTAGGCGGAAGTGGTGCTGTTGATGCCGTCGATGACGGCAATCTGCTCGCCCAGGAACTCATAGCCACCACCGTCCGCCGCATGGAAGCGCACCAGGTTGTCGCCGAAGGTGCGCAGCAAACTCAGGGCCCGGTTGGGATTGGCATAGTCGAAATCGGGGTGCCGGGTCAGCTCCGCGACCCGGGTCAAGGTGTCCGGCAAGCGACTGGCGGCTTGGACGGCGAACCACTTGTCGATGACCAGCGTCTCCGCCCGCCACTGATCGTAAAAGGCGGCCAGGGCCGCCTCCCGTTGCGGCCCCACGTGATCGGTGAGGACGGCGAGGGCGGCATACTGGTCGGTCATGTTGTCCGCGTCCTGGAATTGAGACCAGGCCGCGGCGCGGGCCGGTTCAGTCTCCAGTTCCGCCAGGTACGCCAGACAGCGATTGCGCAGGGCACGGCGGCCCATCTCCGAGGGGTCAAAGCGGTAAGGCCCCTGGGGCGCGAGTTGCTCGTAGGTCGTCCACCAATCGGCTTGCAGCCGCGCCGCGAGCGCCTGGCGGAAGCCGGTCCAGGCCAGGTGTAGGGCGTCGGGGTCCACCACCCCGGTGATCGCCTGGGTCAGGCTGGCCTCGTCGGGCAAGGTCAGGCACTCGGCGATCAGGGCCGCGCCGCG
>JAGVUH010000069.1 GCA_019136395.1 Gammaproteobacteria bacterium | reverse complement strand
ACAGGGAGGAAGAAGACTGAAGAAGATCCCCAAGGGGAAGAAGATCCCCGGTTCTAAGTTAATTAACCAGGAAGAAAACGAGGAAGAAGCGCCAGTTTCAGATCGTCAGATTTCGGCCAGTTTCAGATCGGCCGCGACACACGTTGGGCGATGCGATGTTGGGGGAACATAGTCAAAGTATCCCTTTCAACTCCTTACCAAGGGATGCGCGGGCATCCTGGGGTGGCGCTGAGAGTTCGCCACGAAGCAACCGCATTGCACGATCCCAATAGAATGGCGAGCCAACTGTCGCGCAGGCCAAAAGCGGCCACTCCCCAGGGAATGTTCATCGACCGGTTAACGCTGAAACCGGAACGTCCCTCTCTCGGGCGAAGCTTCCGCTCTCGGCCCAACAGCGGACATAGGCGTGTGCTGGGTTATGTCCGAGGTTGTGAAATTTTCAGAATCCGCCTTGGTGGGAATGTATCAGTGAGCGTTTTCTCGCCAGCAGATTATCCGGCGTGCCATTGAATTGGTTTCTTTCCAGCCTGCCATGGCGCACCAGGAAGCGGAAACCCCCGTTCGGCAGCTGATAGCAAACGGTTAAGCGACCATATCCAGGGCGGTGGCTGTCGGATTCCCGAGCCTGAGCAGTTCGTGTGCTAAGGCGAGTGAGCACGGCGGGTTGGGGGTGAGAGTGTGGAGGAGTAGCACGCAGCGGACCTTGGCGGTACCTCGGACCCGGTACTGGTGTAATCCTCGGTTGCGGGGCCTGGGCATTCACGCATTCGGCGGTCGCCGTGCGATCCCGAAAAAATATCGTCTTGGCGTCATAAGTCGCCACCCAGTGGCCCCGCGCGGCCACGGCGGCACTGTCTTTGGCTCAGGGCGTGCGCGGATCGTTAGCGGGCTCCTTGGGCTTTGCTACCGGCCCTTACTTCAGTAGCATGCCCGGTCTTAGTGGGAGCCCCTTGCGGGACTAAAAAAGTCGGGCCCGGGGCCCCGCGACCCCTGGTCAGCCAGCCAGTCCTCCAGGTCCGCCACGGCCAGGGGCCGGGCATACAGGTATCCCTGCACCTCATCGCACCCCATCTCCCTGAGCTGGCCGGCGAGCACGGCCTCCTCCCCCCCCTCGGCGATGGTCTTCAGGTTGAGGCTGCGGGCGATCTGGATCATGGCCCCGACGATGGCCCGGTCGATCTTGATCTTGTCCACCGGGAAGCGCTTGAGATAGGCCAGGCTGGAATAGCCGGTGCCAAAGTCGTCGATCGCCAGGTGGATGCCCCGCGCCTTCCACTGGGTCAGGGCGGCCAGCACCGCCTCCTCGCCCTGGAGCAGCAGGGATTCGGTCAATTCCAGCTCCAGGCCCTGGGGGTCGAGCCCGCTGTCCGCCAGGGCCTGACTCACATCCGCCATCACCAGGTCCGGCCAGCCCGCGGCGCGCCAGGCGGCGGCCTGGCGACAGGCCTCCATCAGCACCCAGCGGCCGATGGAGACGATGAGCCCGCTCTCCTCGGCGACGCCGATGAAGGCCCCGGGCAGGACCAGCCCGGCATCCGGCCGTTGCCAGCGCAGTAGGGCCTCGACCCCCACCACCCGTCTGGGGCCAGCCGCCCCGGGCACCCCGGGCATCTGACACCCCTGCAACCCGCGCCTCGGCGCGGGTTTTTTGTGGCCTTAAGCCGCGGTGATCGGGCTGAGGACCTGGGTTTGTTTCCGGGTTACCCTGAAGTGGACGCGGCCGAGACGTAGCAGGAGCCCGATCGTGACGAACTGCACGGTGATCGCCAAGCCGGACAGCACCCAATAGGCCAGGCCGAACTTATCGATCAGGCCAACCGCGACCAGGCCCTGGTTGATGAAGAATTGCAGCATCACCGCCAGGGCGACCCCGGGACAAATCAGCGCCCAGCTCCCAGGGGACTTTTCATGGCCGGTCACGAAGCGGCGAAAATAGCCGTGGCGGCGCAACACCACCCAGCCAACCAGCAGGAAGGCCAGTTGCGCGCTGAGCAGGGTCACCATCAGGCCAAAGCGGTCCGCGTTGAGGGAATGAGCACCGAGATGGGTGTGGGCACCATGCTCCAGACGCAGGACGGCGATGGTCAGCACCGTGATGATGGGCACGGCGATCCAGAGGGTCGGGGCGCTCTCAACATTGGCGCCGGAGGCCATCATGGCCCGCCAGCCCATGACCAGCTTGCCGAGTCCGGCCAGGACCGCGGCCACGATGAAGAAGTACGCCAGCACATAGGCGCTGCCAGCGATCCAGGGCGTGGTGCTCATCGCCGCCGGCGCGGCGAGCCCCACCCCCACCATGGCCAGGGCGAAGGACGGCAGGAGTTGGGCGAAGCTGTTGTTGCGGCTACAGTCAAAACCACCCTCCGTCAGGACCCGGCCATAAAAGTTACCCAGCAGCCGCAGGGCCCAAACCCCCACCGCGAGAAAGGCGACCAGGGCCGCCGGAAACAGGTACTCCACCACCGGCCAGAGCCCCGGCACAAAGACCATGCCCAGGACGAAGCCGACGTTGATGGACATGGCCAGGGTCAGCGGCAGCGCCAGCAACTGAGTCTCGAGATTTCCGGCCCGCAGACCACGGGCCGCCTCGGTGGAGCGATAGTGCCGGTATTCCTTCAGGTTCCAGATCAGGAGCCGGAAGTGCATCAAGGCAAAGAGCAGGATGCCGCCCAAGGCGACGGTAAGGGCCACCCGCAGGGCCAGGGGGCCGCTGACATAGGTGGCGACGATGTCCTCGAACACCGGTACGGGTTGCCCCGGGTGCGGGACCCAGAACAACAGCCAAACGAAGAAACTGGCGGTCAGCCCCCCGGCGCCCAGGGCGGCGAGAAAATACAGGGGGGAGTACTGTTCACCAAGGGTACGGGGCATTCGCGAATACAACATGGAATTACCTCTGGAATCGGTTAGAACGGAGCCATACCACATAGCCGGGCACTGGCAAAGGAAGCCCTTTTCCCTGGGGGAAGCCCGGTCTGTCCTTGGCCTACTAAGTTGAATGGATGAAGGACGGCTACCCGAGTCTGGTGTTGACCAGGTGCTGGTTCACCTAGGCAGGAACCCCGAGCATTATAGATAATTAATTATATTATTAAATGATTATATACCTAAATTACCTGTATCCGGGTAGTGCGAAGCGAGGGTGGTCCATTGTCCGCTGTGCGCCACGCGGACCTTGGCGCACCGCAGTTTGGTTCGCATTTGCAGCTGCAGAGGGGTGGCTTGGAAAAGGAGGCCATGGTCCACCCCTTTGCAGAGCGAATCGTTGTAGGACCGATGCAGTTAGCATCGGCTATCTCGCTGAACCATTGATCTGCGAAGGGATTTTTCCGAGCACCGGCCCGTTACCCGCGAGTCGGGGTATAGTCTTCCTACCTCAAAGGCCGATCCTGGACGCTCCGCAAGGAACGGGTTGCGATGGTGTATCCGCATCAGCAAATCCACTTACATCGGGGCTTCCGCCTTCCTCTGCACTCCATCACCCGAGCCCCACCTCCTGGCCTGTGCCCTGGCGGTGGACCAGGGTGATCGGGAAATCTCCGGGTGGCGATGGCGCCACTTTGTGGGGCATTGTTTTATCAGCATCCGGTAACTGGCGCGAGGTCAGGCCGAAGCCCCCATCCCCCACTCCCGCCGCCACCGCTCCAGGTCCGCCACCGCCAGAGGCCGGGCGTAAAGGTAGCCCTGGGCCTCGTCGCAGCCCATGACCTGGAGCTCACGGGCCAGCACGGCGTCCTCCACCCCTTCGGCGACGCTGCGTAACTTCAGGGCCCTGGCCAAGTCGAGGATCGCCTGGACGATGGCGCGGTCCGGCGCATGCTCGGCCATGCCAGCGATGAAGGAGCGGTCGATCTTCAGCTTGTCAACCGGGAAGCACTTGAGATAAGCCAGGCTGGAATAGCCGGTGCCAAAGTCGTCGATGGCCAACTGGATGCCAGCGACCTTCCAGGTCGAGACCGTCGCCAGGATCTCATCGGCGCACGCCAGCAGAATGGATTCGGTTAACTCCAACTCCAGCCCGGTGGGGTCGAGGCCGCTGGCCTCCAGGGCCGCCAGCACTTCGGCCCCGATCCCGCCGCGACGGTACTGGACGGCGGACAGATTCACCGCCATCACCAGATCCGGCCAACCACTGACCCGCCAGGCGGCGGCCTGGCGGCAGGCCTCCCGCAACACCCAGGAGCCCAGGGGGACGATCAGCCCGCTCTCCTCCGCCACGTCGATGAAGTCGTCCGGCATGACCAGCCCGGCACCGGGCCGTTGCCAGCGCACCAGGGCCTCGACCCCCACCACCCGGCCACTGTGCAGTTCGATCCGGGGCTGGTAATGGAGCACGAACTCCTGGCGCGCCAGGGCCAGGCGCAGGGCGTCCCGGGTCTGGATGAAGCGTGACAGCGCCTCGTTCATGCGCGGTTCAAAGAAGCGGTAGGTCTGCCGCCCGGCGCGCTTGGCCGCGTTCAGGGCGGTATCAGCATGGCGCATCAGGGTCTCGCCGTCCGTGCCATCCCGGGGGTAGAGGGCCACGCCCAGGGACAGGTTGACCTGCACCGGCTGACCATCGAGGTCATAGGGTTCCGCCAGGAGGGCGAGGAGGCGTTCACACAGACTGGCCAGGTCCGCCAGGCTTTGCTCCTGGCCCACATCCGGCAGGACCAGCATGAATTCGTCGCCCGCCAGGCGGCAGAGGCTGTCTTCCGTCCGCACCTGCCGGGCCAGGCGGCGGCCCAGGTCCTGGAGCAGCCGGTCCCCCCCTCATGGCCCCAGCGGTCGTTGATGTGCTTGAACTGATCCAGGTCGAGGTACAGGACCACCAATTGGCGCTGCTGGCGCTGGGCCAGGGCGACCTGATTGGCCAGCCGTTCCACCCCCCGCACCCGGTTGGGCAGGCCGGTGAGCGCATCATGGTAGGCCAGGTATTCGGCCCGTTCCTGGGCCTGCTCGAGCGCGGTCCCCTCCTCCACCATGCCCGTCAGGCCAACGATCGCCCCGGCCTTGTTGCGCCGCGGGTGGTAATGTCCCCGCCAGACTCGCCGGCCACTGGCAGCGTCGGCGAGCGTCCCGCGGATCTCGTGATGCAACAGGGGTTCGCCCGTCTGGAGGAGATGGTGAAACAGGGGCTCGAGCTGATCGGCCAGACCCGGCATCAGGTCCCGGAAGGTCCGCCCCAGATGGGCGGCGGCGGGCTGGCCATGCAGCCGCGCGAGGTGGGCGTTGATCCGCTGGAAGCGCAGTTCGGCGTCCAGCACGAACAGTCCGACCGGGGCCTGGTCGTAGTCGGCCTGCATGGCCGCCAGTTGCTGCTGGGCCAGGGCCTCGCTGAGGCGCAAGTGCTGCTCCTGTTGCCGCCGTAAGGCGATCTCCGCCGCCAGTGCGGCGGTGCGATCCTGGATCCGGGCTTCCAGCCCGGCGGTGAGGGCCCGGTTGTCCAGTTCCGCCTGTTTTTGGCGGGTGACATCACGGGTGATGCCGTTCACCTGGACCGGCTGACTCGCGGCGTCAAACTCGATCCGGCCCACGGCCTGAATCCAATGCCGGGAACCGTCGGGCCAGGTCCGGCGACAGTCCACCTGAAAGCGGTC
Source organism: Gammaproteobacteria bacterium (assembly GCA_019136395.1). The sequence goes on along the minus strand of JAGVUH010000069.1, from coordinate 6,311 downwards.
CCGACTGATGACGGCCTGGCGCCAGGCCACCGCCAGCCGCATCCGGTCGCCGGGCTCCAGCAGGGCCAGAAGGCGGTCATGGGTGATCTTTTCGTCCACCGGGACGCCAAAATGACGGTAGCAGGCGGCATTCCAGTCAAGCTCCCCCGTGGCGATATCCCACGCCCACACCCCGATCCCGGCCCCGTCCAGGGCCAGGCGCAAGCGCATCTCCTGAAACCCGCGGGGCTGGGCGGCCTCACGGGCGGACCTCATGGGGAGGTTCTCCGCCAGAGGCGGAGTCGTCAGCGACCTCACGGCACGCGGGCCTCCGCTCCCCAACGTTCCACCAGCCGCCGTCAGGTGCGCGAACACGGGGGCGCACGTCGGCGGCGCTCGGCACCTACCGGTGGGGGGCCGCCGGCCGCGAGCCTGCCAGGACCCGCCACAGCGCCCAAGGGCCGTTCGTCCATCGCGCTTAACCCCCCCAAAATGCTCCGACGTGACGGTCGGATGGGCCGGTTGACCAACCCTCCGTCCTCGATGGCTATTGACTTGGGACCATTGACCGCGGCCCTGACAAAAGGGAGCGCGTGGTCGCACCCCACGGTTGTGATCCACCGCACCAAATTAGCGCAACCGCCTGCCGGTGGGGAATCTCCGCCCCGCAATAAGGCTTATCCGGACGGCAATTTTTTTCCCACCGGGGGCAACTGGCTCGGCGCCAGACCAAACCGCTGCTTGAACGCCCGGGACAGGTTACTGCCGTGGCGATAGCCCACGCGCAGGGCTACGGCATCGATGCCCTGGACACCCTCGGTCAGCAAGGCGCGGGCCCGCTGTAGGCGTTGCTCGCGCACATAGCCAAAGACGCTCATCCCCAGCTTGGCATGGAAGAGTTGCTGCAGGGTGGTGCGGTTGGTGCCGCAAGCGCGGGCCAGGGTATTCAGGTCCGGGGGGTTGGCCAGGTCCATCAACAAGGTGTCGCGGGCCTGCAAGAGGGTCAGCAGGGAGCGGTCCGCGGCCAACTCCACCCCGGGGGCTAGCGGTTCCGCCGCGAGGGAAGCCGCGGGCCGGGCCAGGCGCAGATGGTTGGTGATCCGCAACAGCAGCTCACGGGCATCACAGGGCTTGGTGACATAGTCCACCCCGCCGACGGCGAAACCCCGCGCCTTGTCCTCGTAGTGATCCAGGGCGGAAAGGAAGATCACCGGGATCGACCGGGTTGCCGGATGGGCCTTGAGGCGTTCGCAGACCTGAAAGCCGTCGAGACCCGGCATGCGGACATCGAGCAGGATCAGGTCCGGGCGCAGCGCGGCGGCGAGGCGCAGGCCCGTGACGCCATCGGGCGCGGTGACCAGGTCCAGGCCCTGATCCCGGAGGATCTCAGCGGCCAAGCGGCGATTGTCAGGCTCGTCGTCAATGACCAGCAACGTGGCCGCACCCTGGGCCAATCCGCGCTCCCGCGCCGGGGATGGCTCAGGGGACACGAAGGTGGTTGGGGGTGGTGAAGGCGGCCGGAACGCGGTCAGTCCCGGGGTGAGGGGCGCCGACCCCTCCCCGCCAGACCCGGTGGGGGCCGCGGGTAGAGGGACGGCGCCGGCCGCCGCGCCGGTCAGGTCCTCGGCCGCCGTGGTCAGGGGTACGGCGGGGAGCCAGAGGGTGAAGCGGCTGCCCTCGCCCGGCACGCTGTCCAGGCGGATCTCGCCCCCCATCAGCGCGGCCAGTTGGCGGCAGATGGCCAGGCCCAGCCCGTTGCCCTTGGGCTTGCCGGCGGTTAGCCCGTCGTCCTCCCGCCCAAAGGGACTGAAAATCAGCTCATGGGCGGCCGCGCCAATGCCCGGGCCCGTGTCCGTCACGCAAAAGCCCAGGGCCACCGTGCCGGGGCGGGTGGCGCCGGGATGGGCCTCGGCCATCAGGGTGACCTCGCCCCGCGCGGTGAACTTGACCGCGTTGCCCAGCAGATTGGCCAGAATTTGGCGTAAGCGCTGCCGGTCGATGAGGACGTGATCCGGCAGCCCGGGGGGCACCTTGAGGTAGAGCCCCAAACCCCGCTCCGCCGCCAGGGCCGCGAAGTCCGCCAGGCAATCGTCCAAGAGCGGACGCAAGGCCGTGGGGTAAGGACGCAGGGCGAGGTGCCCACCTTCCAGACGGCTCAGGTCGAGCAGATCATTGACCAGGGTCAGCAGGTGGCGGCCATTGCGGTCGATGCCGGCCAGCAGTTCCTGGCGGCGCTGAACCACCTGGCCACGCGGCCCCTTGCCCGGCCGGGCGTTTGCCCCGGCAGTGGCCCCCGCGCGCGCAGCGGGCAGCCGGGCTCCCCCCTCCCGCCCCCCCACCGCGGTCGCGGGCGCGAGGGGGGAGGTGGCCGCCTCGTCCAGCCCGGCCAGGACCTGGGTAAAGCCAAGAATGGCGTGCAGGGGGGTGCGCAGTTCGTGGGTGATGGTGGCCAGGAAGCGGCTCTTGGCGGCGTTGGCGGCCTCGGCGACATCACGGGCCTGCCGCAGCGCCTCCTCTTGCCGTTTACGCAGGGTGATGTCGCGGGAGATGCCCATGAACTCGGTGAACTGGCCGTCACGGTCATACATGGCCACGGCGACGACTTGGGACCACGGGCAAGACCCGTCCTTGGCGCGATTTTCGAGTTCGGCCTCAAACGCACAGGGCAACCCAGCCGCGATGCGGGCACGTGCCGCCGCCAATATTACCTGGACGCGGGCATGGGATTCGGGGCTGAATATGCTCCCGGGCGGCAATGACCGGTATTCCTCGGGCGTATAGCCCAGGAACGGCTCCAGGGACGGGCTGAGGTAGGTGAATTCGCCCGCCAGATTCATGGTCCAGATGAGGTCCCGGGAATGCTCGGCGATCAGCCGAAAGCGCTCCTCGCTGCGGCGCGCCGGCTCCTCCAGTTGAGGATAGGTGCTGAGATCCACCAGCGTGCTGACGAGGCGGCCCTCCAGCATGACGGCACTGATCAGGGTGGGGCGGGTTTGTCCATCCTTGCAGCGGATGCGGTATTCGTGGCTCTCCACGCTACCTTGGCGCTCGCCCGAGCGCAGGGCTTGATCCCACAGTTCTCGAACCTGGCCACGATAGCGGGGATCGGGATAGGCCATGACAAACCAATCCTCCGCCGTCGGTATATCTTCCAGGGTATAGCCATAAACGCGGGTGAACTGCTCGTTGATGTAGTGGATGTTCTGATAATCGGGAAATCCGGCGATGACGACACCGATCGGTAAGCCATCGATCAGTTTCCGCTGCTCCTCCTCCTTGCGCACCAAGGCCATTTCCGTCGCCCTGCGTTTGCTGATCTCATGCATGAAGCCAAAGGCGTAGCCCAGGGTGCCATCGATCTGGCGCAGCGCGCCCGCGCGCTCCCAAAGGGGGAAGCGCCGGCCCCCGCGATCCTGGACCTCCAGTTCGCCCTTCCAGCTTTCGCCCCGCGCCAGCCGCGGCACGACCTCTTCCTCCAGGATGACGACGGACGCGGGCGGGTAGTAGTCCCGGTAGTTGCGCTCACGGGCCTCGGCGAGGGTGTAGCCGAAGAGCTTTTCGTGAGCGGGATTGATGTAGTGCAGCTGACCATCGGGCCGGCTGATGGCGATGGCCTCTTCCGAGACCTCCACGACTGCCTTGAAGAGGCGCAGTTCGGCTTCCACAAGCTGATAAGCGGCGATCTCCGCCTCCAATTCGGCGATGCGGGCCTGGATACGTGCCTCCAGCCCGGCGTCGAGGGCCTGAGTCTCCCGCTCGGCCATCTTCTGCGCGGTGATATCCAGGTGGATGCCGCTCATCCGGATGGGTTGGCCGTCCGGACCGCACTGGACCCGACCCACGGTAAGGATCCAGTGGCGGGAACCATCGGGCCAGGTGATGGGGTAGTCCACCCGGTAGTCTTCCCGACCCTCGGCGGCCTGGCGCCAGGCCTGTCCCACCCGCTGCCGGTCCTCGGGGGCGAGCAGGGACAGGAAGCGCGCGTTGGTCATGTCCTCCCCTACCGGCAAGCCGAAGTGGCGATAGCTCTGCTCATTCCAGTCCTGCGCGCCCGAGGCGATATCCCCGTCCCAGAGGCCCAGGTGAGCATCGTCCAGGGCCCGTTGCAGGCGTTCCGCGTCGTGCCAAGGTGCCTTGGCAACCTTCAGGTCGCTATGCATGCTCAATCAACCTCTGTTACCGCTCCGGCCAAACGGCCGGCGGACTTATTCATCTCCTGCCGCGGAGTCTCCCCTCGGGTTGGCATCAGGCTCGGACAAGCGGTTCAGGCGCATCGGGTCTGCCGGATCGTTGTCCCGCGGGAGGCGGAACACATCGCTCGGGAGGCGTCCGAAACGCTGCTTGAAGGCCCGCCGCAACTCATGACCGCCACTGTAACCGACCAGGTGGGCGATATCCTCAACCGTATGTTCTCCCCGCAGGAGCAACTGATGGGCGTATTGCAGCCGTTGCTCGCGTAAAAAGCCGGCGATACCCATGCCCAGATGTTCCTGAAAAATCCGTTGCAAGGTCGTCCGATTGGTCCCGCACGCCCGGGCCAGGGCGACGATGTCGGGGGGATCGACCAAATCGGTGAGCAAGACCGTTCGGGCCTTGACGAAAATGCTCAGCCACCGGGGCAAGGGGACCTCATCCGGCGCGTCCCGTTCCACCGCCAGCGGGGCGGCATCGGTTATCCCCGTCATGCGCCGGGCCAGGCGAATCTGATGGGTGACACGCAGACAGAGTTCGCGGGCGTCGAAGGGCTTGGTGATGTAATCGACGCCACCCTGAGCGAAACCTTGCGCCTTGTCCTCGAACTGGTCCAGGGCGGAGAGGAAGATCACGGGAATATCCCGCGTAGCGGGCAGGCTCTTCAGGCGGGCGCAGACGTCGAAGCCATTGAGGTCCGGCATGCGGATATCGAGCAGAATCAAGTCTGGCGCCAGCTCCGCGGCTAGGCGCAGGCCGTCGGTTCCGTCCCGGGCACAGAGGATCTCCAGGCCCTGATCGCGCAGGATTTCAAAGGCGAGGTGCAGGTTGTCCGGCTCATCGTCAATGATCAGGACGGTTTCCAGGCAACCGGGGAGGTCCGTGCTCATGCGCCGGGCCCGTCCGGGTGGGCAGCCCGCGCTGGCTGGAGCGCCTTTTCCGCCAGGGCGACGATCTGATCATAGTCAAAGGCGAGGGTGCGATCGTGCACGCTGGCGGCGAAGGCGGGGTAGCCGTGGGGTCCCGACCACTGACGGCACCAGGCGACCAACCGACTGGTGCGGCGCTGTAACGCCAGTTGGCGCAGTTCCTCCAGGGCCGCGGGCGGCGGCGCTTCCGGCGGCCCCGGCGGGCGGGATGGGCCGCCATGGCCGTCAGGCGTGAAAGAAGGGGTCGGTCCGGACTCAACCCCGGCGGTGCTGGGCGCCTCCATCGGTTTGACAACCGGTACGCCGGGGAAGCTCAGGGTAAAGCGGCTGCCCCGCCCCGGGGTGCTGTCGAGGTGGATTGCTCCGCCCATGAGGCGCACCAGCTCCCGACACAGGGGTAATCCCAGGCCACTGCCCGAGGAGGCATTGCCAACCGGTAGCTTGCCGGCCTGAGCGAGGGGAGAGAACAGGGCCTCCCGGTCAGCCGCCGCGAAACCGGGTCCCGTATCCGTGACGGTAAAGGTTAGGGTCAGGCATTCGGGGTCAGCGGCCTCGACGATGCCACTCGCCCCGAGCCGGATCTCCCCTTGGCGGGTGTATTTGATGGCATTCCCCAGCAGATTGGCGAGGATCTGCGTCAGGCGGACGCGGTCGACCGCCACCCAGTCGGGAAGTTGGGGCGTCGTATCCAGGTGCAGGGCCAGACCCTTTTCCGCCGCCAGGGGGGCGAGATCCGCCAGGCATTCCGGCAACAGTCGCGCCAGGTGGGTGGGAACGGCGTTGAGACGCAGCAGCCCGCTCTCCATGCGGCTCAGATCGAGGATGTCATTCACCAGCGCCAGGAGATGGCGCCCATTGCGGGTGATGGCATCGAGTAGATCCTGGCGCCGCTGAGCATCCTGTTCAGCCGCCGGGGTCGTCAGCAGCCTCTCCAGCACCTGGGTAAACCCCAGGATGGCATGGAGTGGGGTGCGCAATTCGTGAGTAAAGGTGGCCAGAAAACGGCTCTTGACCGCGTTGGCGGCGCAGACCTCGGCGGTGCGCGCCGATACCCGGGCCTCCAGGTCGGCGTTGAGGGCGCGAATTTCTTCCTCCAGCGTAACTACTCAGGTACCCCCCGCCCAGAGATCAGCCTCCGGCTACTCGAAGCGCGGCTGAGGCGGTGAACCCTGGAAGGTCAGGGTGAGGGCATGGAAGAGATTTATGCCCTGT